>CAZLXK010000037.1:0-15496 GCA_964563305.1 uncultured Treponema sp. | reverse complement strand
ACAAGTTAGCGAACACGAAAAAAAACGTGTAAAAATCAGCAAACTTAATCCGAAAGATTTATAAAATTTCAACAATTTGTGCTTTGCCTAAAAATTTTGATTTTCGACTAATAAAATAAACAACGCTAGCACTAAAAAGTAAAAAAATTAAAACAAATAATGCTTTTGCTCCGTCTTTTGCAGTTTTGTTGAAAATAGAAAGTATTGGATTTGCTAAAAAATATCCGAGAATTGCACAAAAAATCGGAATAAAAAGTGAAAAAAATCCTTGAATTGTTTGAACTTTTTTGCTCGCAGTGATTAAAACAAGCGAACCTTTTTTTAAATCTAAATTTAATGGATTTGAAACTTCGAGTGGCGACGAATTTTTTCCGCAAGCGGCTGGACAAGAAACACATTCATCTTTTTTTAGCGGAATTACGGTTATTTTGTCGCCAATGTCATTTACAATCGCTTTTTGAATCATCAGTTTTGGCCTTCTAAAGTTTTTAAAATTCGATTACATTCTTGAACGCCCGCTTTGTTTTTTAATTCTTGATAAGTGTCGCGAAGATTGTAAATTGCATCATAATAAAACGGATTTATGCTGATTGCTTCTTCAAAAGCGTGACTTGCAAATTCGTAATCTTCCATATTAAATGCAATTACGCCAAGTGTATTCCAAATTTTTGCGTTTGAATCATCAAAATTTAAACCAACTGAACAAAAATAAAGTGCATCAGTTTTCTGATTTAAGATAAGACATAAATTTGCTAATTCACAAACAATTTCTGGATCTTCTGGCATTATTTCAAACGCTCTTTCTAAAGATTGTCGTGCAAGTTGAAAATTGCCCATATCTCTGTAAGTGATTCCCAAATTAAACCACAAAAGATAATTGTCTTGCTCTACAATAATTGCTCGTTTTAGACACGCGATTGCTTCGTCAAAATGACCTTCCGCCGCAAGATTTATTGCTTGGTTGTTTAGTTTTTCGCTACTTTCTTTCATCATAAAGGCCTCGCTTAATCTTTGATGATTGAAGGAATCATATTCATAAAAAGTGATTTTATAAGTTGAACTGATTTTCCTGAACCGAAAAGTTCTTCGATTTTTTCTAATGAAGAATTTAAAGTTTTTATTCCTTGAGTTTTTGCTTGATTTATGCAATCGTATTTTTCTAGCAAAGAAATCGCTTCTTCTACGCAAGGACTTTCTATTCCGTTTGTTTTTGCATCTTCAAAATATTCAAAAAGTTGATTTTTTTCAGTTTCGCTGCATTTTTCAAAAAATATTAGAATTGGAAGAGATTTTTTCCCTTCAACAATATCATCTCCACGCTTTTTTCCAGGATTTCCTGTGCTTAAATTTATGTAATCATCAAGAATTTGGAAACCTTCGCCGATTTTTGCTGCGATAAGTCCCGCTTGTAAAATTGTATCTTGTGGAGCAAGAGCAATCATTGTGCCGATTTTTGCTGCCAAAGATGAAAGCGTGCCAGTTTTATTTTGAACCATCGCGGAATATTGAGCAACTGTTGGAATGAGTTTTGTGTTTTTGTGCCAAGAAATGTCCATCGCCTGACCTAAATGAAGACGACGAACTTCAGTTAAGTAAGTTTCATAAAGTTGATTTTTTAATTCTGCGGATATTTCTAAGTTTTGAATGCAAAGTCCAGCATTAAAGTAAAGCCAAGTCGCTGCATTTATGGCAACGTCAGTTCCGTAAGTAAGATACGCTGCTTTTTTGCCACGTCGATAAACTGATTTGTCTTCAATGTCGTCGTGAATTAGGCTCGCTGTGTGAATGAACTCAACTAAAGGCGTAAGTGAAAATGCTTTTTCTAAAATTTGATTTTTTTGATTTTCTGAAAAGTTTTGATTTTTTTCTAAAACGGCTTGAGCAGACAAAACTAAAAACAGCGGACGCCATCTTTTGCCGCCAAGATTTATTAAATCTAAGTTTGGCTGAATTAAAGGTTCAATGTGAAAATTTTCCACAGAAGAATTTAAAGTTCCAAAACACAAATTTTTCCAATTTTTAAAGGAAGTTGAATTTTCTGATTTTGGAGACGGAAGTACTTCTTGTATTTTTAATTCGATTTTTTGAAGATAATCGCTAAATTCATTGAGCATATTCTACATTATACTGAATTTTTTCGCTGTTGTCATAAAAATATTGCTGAAAATGACTTTGGATTTAGGCTGACATGGAAGATGTTACTGAAAAAGTCCAAATTTTTGTCATTATCGGACTTGCTTAGCGAGCGTAGGCGAACTATGATCCGATAATATAATTCCTTGCAATACATAGAATTAACTTCTAACAGATTCCTGTGAACGCTACCGCTAGACTTCGTTCAAGCTCGAAAATGACAGTTTTCAGTAAGTTAACGTGGAAGCACTTTAGTTTCGGGTAGTTTAAATAAGTGGTGGTGATTTCGACTCTGCGGTTACTGAGCAACGTCGAAGTGCAACCATCGATAATAATGCAAAAATTTAATGTTCGCGAACTAATTTGCTCATTTCGTCTGCCATATTTTCTAGCGAAACTTGCTTTTGAACAGCACCATTTTCCCAAGCGGCTTTTGGCATTCCGTAAACGATTGAAGATTGCTCATCTTGCCCTAAAGTCCAAGCACCTTCTTTTCGCATTTCTGCAAGTTCAGCCGCTCCGTCGCGTCCCATTCCGGTCATAATTACGCCAAGTGCATGATTTTTGTAAATTTTTGCAACTGATTCAAAGAGAACATCCGCTGAAGGTCGGTGACCATTACGTAAATCTTCTTTTGAAAGCTTAATTACGTTGCAAAGCGTTGATTTTTCGACTTTAATGTGATAATCGCCCGGGGCGATATAGATTTGTCCAGGATGAATTAAATCGCCATCTTCTGCTTCTTTAACTGCCAGCGGACAAATTCTATCCAAAGACGCAGCAAATTCTTTTGTAAAACCGGCAGGCATATGTTGAACTACAAGAATTGGTTTTGAAAATTTTGGATCGATTTTTGCAAAAACTTCTCTTAATGCGTTTGGTCCGCCAGTTGAAATTCCCAAAGCGACAACTTCAATATTTGAAGGTTCACGTAGCGGAATTATTACGCTTGGTTCTTTTTTTTGCGTTTGGAAAAGTGTAGGCGAAAGCGGAGTTGCAGTTTGACTCGTGGTGCTTGGCATAATTTTGTCAATAATGCCTTCTTTAACCGCCGCCGCTTCTGCTTCTTTGAGTTTTACCGCATGCATTAAGACTTCTGTGGCTGTTACAGTTTTGCCATGTTGTCTTGCATATCTTCCGCCGTAAGACGCAATTTTTTCAACTATTGCACTTGCAACCGATGTTATGTTTGAAGATGTTGAGCCTGAAGGTTTAGTTATAAAATCGCTCGCTCCAAGTTCAAGACATTGCATTGTAACTGCGGCACCTTTTGTCGCAATGGATGAAAGTATTACAACAGGAATGTCAATTCCTAAGCGTTTGCGTTCTTCAAGAAATTGAATTCCATTCATTTCTGGCATTTCTATGTCGAGAAGAATTAAATCTGGTTTTAGAATAGGAAGTTTTTGAAGAAGAAATTTGCCATTCATGGCGGTTCCTACAACATTTAGACCTTCCTCGCTATTTACAATCCGTGAAATGAGGTTTCTCATCAATGCTGAATCATCACAAACTAAAACCTGAATGTCATCCATACTTTTATCCTTATACTTATATTTTTAATTAAAATGTCATTATTGGGTTTAAGCCCACGATATTTCTTAAAGAAACTCGTTTATAATCTTTTGTACAGTTTTTGTAATAGCATTTTTAGCGAACTTTCGAAATGCCCTTACACTATATAGTGATTTCGACGTTGCTCAATCATCGTATTTCATCCTTAATTTAGATAATCCCGACAATATTTATTTTTTTTCGTACAAACAAGCCCATTGTGTTTTTAAAAATTCAAATTTTGTGTCCATTCCAAAAAGACTTTCTGAATGTCCAATAAAAAGATATGAATCTTTTGACATTGAATTGTAAAAACGATCAATCGTTGCTTTTTGAGCCGCTTCATCAAAATAAATCAAAACGTTACGGCAAAAAACTACATCAAAATTTCTTGCTCCCATATCATAGCGTAAATTGTGGTAGTCAAATTTTATTGTTTTCATTAGCTCAGGCTTTACTTGATAACCGCCGTCAGCCTTTGTAAAATAAGTTGCCAAATAATTTTGAGGAATTCCTGCAATTCTTGAATCAGCGTAAAATCCTTGCTGACCAACCATAAGTGATTTTAAGGAAATATCAGAAGCCGTAATTTCAAAAGTGTAAGGTGCCGGAAGTTTATCTTTTAGCAACATTGCGATTGTGTAAGGTTCTTCGCCAGTTGAGCAACCTGCACTCCAAATGTGAATTTTTGTTTCCATCAGCCTTTTCTTTTTTTCGATTAAATGCGGAATAACATAATTTATAAGTGCATCAAAGTGTGGCTGATTTCTAAAAAATCTAGTTAAGTTTGTTGTAATGCTGTCAAGAAAAACTTTAAATTCTTCTAAATCTTCAGTTACGAGTTTATAATAATCGTCAAGATTTTGCATTTGCTTTTCACGCAAACGTTCTTTTAGACGACTGTCAAGAATAGATCTGTTTGTTTCTGAAAATGTGATTCCACTTGAATCATAAATTAATTTTCTAAATTTCTCAAATTGTGAATCTGTAAGCAACTCTGACATAATATATAATTATAACCTCCTAAAATCAAATTGTAAAATAAAAGTTTATTTTAAAAAATTAAATAGAAAATTGTCGTTTCATTTGTTTATTTTGCTGATTTATGTTCGCTCTAAGATTTAGATTATCGGGGCAAGCACGATAATGACAAGTTTTTCGCTAAGTGTTGTGGTGATTTCGACAGGCTCAACCACCGTGCACGTATTTAAATTTATTACATTAAAACTTTATTTCCAAAGATTTGCGGGGTTTACACTCCTTCCGTTTTTATAAACTGTAAAATGAAGATGTGGTCCTGTGCTCATTCCAGTGCTGCCGACTTTTCCAATAACTGTATTTGTGTACACAAAATCACCTTTTTGACAAAGTATTTTACTTAAATGTCCGTACAAAGTTTGATATCCAGAATGATGTTTTACAATAATGTAATTTCCGTAAACATCATTATAAGCGGTTTTTATAACAGTTCCTTCGAGAGCTGGAAAAACTGAAGTTCCCGAAGAGCAAGCCATATCAATTCCGCCATGAAAAGTTCGCTTAGAAGAATCAAATGGACTATTTCGCCAACCGTACCAAGAAGAAAAATAATACCAAGAATGAATTGGTTTTTTAAATAAATCGCCGTTGATTTCTTGTCTTGTAACCCAATCCAACGCTGCGTCAGGAACAAAAATTGTAGTGCCGGCTTTTAAGACAGACGAAGTTTCCAGATTATTTGCAAGTGCACATTTTGTTGCGTCAACCTTGTATTTTTGTGCAATACTTTCTGGCGTTTCTTGGTCAGATTTTACAGTGTAAAGAATTCCAGACATTGAAGGAATTTTTAAATATTGTCCGATTTGTATAAGACGCGAAGATTTTATGCTGTTTACGCTTATAATTGTGTCAGACGTAAGATTAAATTCATCAGCAATAAAACTAATCATATCGCCTTTTTTAACTCTGTAAGAAAAATATGAAACTGTATTTTGATTTTCGACAATATTTCCATCTTCATCAAAAGTCAAATTTTGCGTGTTTAAGTCGTTCTGATTTTCGTTTAGGCTCAAATCGTTAAGTTCTAAAATTGAATCTTGTGCTAATTCTGAATAAGACGGATTTTCTGCTCCACCTTTTGCATTTTTATTTTGAAAGTGAATTATGCTAAATGTGATAAAAAGGACAAGAACTAAACCTAAAATCACAGAAAGTGAATATATAGAAATTAATTTTATGCGTTGTTTTATTACAAGTTTTTTGCTGTAACTCATTTGATTAAAAAATTCCATTTTTTTCATAAGTTTTTGTCCTAATTATATCAATTTTTTTGCTTAGTTGCATTGATTTTTGCTAAGTGAAGTCGAAGCACAAACACCGCGATTTTAGTCTTTTACTTTACGTTTTGAATTTATTAAAACGATTAAATATCCAATTCCAAGTAAACCGATTCCAATTCCTAAAAGAAGCAAACAAAGTCCTTTTAGAGAATGTCCGTTGTCAAGATTTGTAAATCCATAAGGATAATATTTGTTCCATTCAGCCGAAGGAATAATTCCGCCTTGAGCATTTCTGTGAATTACTGCACGAAGAATTACGCTTGTCCAATAAATTACTGGAGCAACAACGCCCGCAAACGGATGCCAAAACTTAAAACTTTTCGCTGGATCAAAAAACGCTGAATCTAAAACAGTAAAAATCGGCAAAAGAAAATGCTTAAATGTGCTTCCAAAAGTCCAATAAGATTTCATCCAAATTTTATCTGGAAGAACAAACGCTGAAACAATAAAAGTCGCAATAATCATAATGTCGGCAGCGAATTTCACAGTAAAAAAGATTTTATTTTCTTTTAAAGAACTTACAGTTAAAACAAAAGCCCAAATCGCAACTGCAAAGGCAATCCAAACGCTCCAAGCCGTAAAAAACAGAGCGAAAGGTTTTCCATCGCCACCAAAAGCGACAAATCTGTCTGTAAAAGAACTTATTGTTGCAACAAGTGCAACTAAAAGCCACAAAAGTCTAAAAATGAATTTTTTAGTTTCAGGTTTACTTTTAGATTCAACTTCCATTTTTTTTCTCCAATTTATTTTTTGTTTAAGATTATCGGATTATGGTTCGACTTTGTTCATCAACCGCACGATAATGACACTAAGATTTTTTATTTAAGCCAATCAAGTAAGTTTCAAAAGATTCTGTCCTGCACGCTTGAGGTTTAAATCCTTTTGCCACAGAAAAAATTTCTTTCATCTTTTGAAGTTCTTTTTGCTGATTTCCATTTTGAAAAATTTTTACACAAAAGTTTCCGCCTACTTTTAACATTTCTTGAGCGTAAAAAATTGCCATTTCAACAAGATTTTTTGAACGTGCAGTGTCAATAATTCTGTTGCCAGTTGTTAAAGGAGCAGCGTCGCAAACAACTAAATCGTAAGGTCCGAGCGTTTTTATTTGTTCGCGGATTTCTTCGCTTAACAAATCGCCTTGTAAAAAAACTAAATTGTCGCCTTTTACAGATTTTGAAAGCGGATTTAAGTCGCAAGAAACAACTTTGCCAGTTTCGCCTAAATTTCTCAAAAGCCAAGTTGTCCAACTTCCTGGAGCAGAACCTAAATCAAGGACATTGTAATCTTTTTTGAAAATTCCAAATTTTTGATTGATTTCTTGAAGTTTATAAACGCTTCTTGCCGGATAACCTTCTTTAAATGCTTTTTGTGACCAAAAATCTGGTTTTTTGTACAAATTTTCCTTTGCTGACATAATTTATATTTCGGTAGAAAATTTGCGAAATTTTAGTGGATTTTTTTGATGATTTTGTGAAGTGATTTACGCTGATTTTTTTATAGAAGACTTAGCCCGCCGTGTAGTTTCGACCTTCTGCCGATTTTACATACTCATGTCCGCCGCAAGCTTCTTTCTCCTGATCTAAAGTTATTTATTTTGAAAGTCTGAACGGAAACACAACTGCAGAAACAGAAATCAAAAAAAATACAAACTAATACAGAAAATGTTTTTTCATAAAATCCTCCAATTTCAAGAACTGTGATTAAAGGTCATTTTTTTAATAATGGGCCATTGTGATGCTTGACTCGGCAATCCTTTTTTTTCAATATGAGATTCTTTGCTTCTGCTTGAGAATGATGCTTTTTAATAACGCCTAAAGTGAATCTTCCGATTTTTCAATGTCTTTGTATGAAGAAACAGAATCTTCAAATTCGATTGAGTTGTCAGAAATTGATTTTTACTTTGAGCTTTTTATTTTCGCTTCCTAAATAAATATTTCTTATCTGGAGAAATTCAAGCTCATCGCCTTGCTTTACAATGTATGTGAATGGAACTGGAAAAAAACTGTCACTCCAAACTAGTCGGCTGAAATAAAAGTGAGCTTATAAGTTCTTGCTGGATAGACGTAAGCCTTTGTGATTTTTGGAATGTAGCAGAAGCAGCTGTTCTCGCTTTTGTTTGCAACCATTGGCACGGATTTTGGGAAATATGGCATTGCGTCTCTCTGCCAAACCGCCATAGGAAAGCATGGCAGCAACAAATGTCTTTCTTCTCATTTCCTCACTAGAAAATCACGGTGCAATATGACACTATTAACTGGAGGAAATCACAATGAAGCTTTACATTCTCCGCTGGAATCCGACGTTCAGCAGCATGACATACGAAGCGCACTTGAAAGGAATGAAAATGCTCAGGAAAAGCCCGATTAGCTCGAACTGGAGCATCCACGACCACGAGAATCTTGAGGCGGGCGACATCTACATTTTCAATCTTGTCGGCGGCGGCGACGAGGACGGAATCGCGGGAATCGGAAAGTTCACGAGCGAGCCCTACACCGCTCCGAGCTGGAGGAAAAAGGACGGAACAAATCTTTTCTACGCCGACATGCAGATGTCGTTTTTAATCGACCGCAAAAAAACTGATTTGTTCTCTGCCGCCGAAATGGAGAAAGTCTTTCCAGAAATAAACTGGCATTCGGGGCACGCAGGAGTTACGGCTCCAGAGAAAATTCAGGAAGATTTGATTGTCTACATTATGAAGCGTCTTCTTCCGCTCAAAAAGCCGACTTCCGAAATAAGTTTTTTCGCAGGATTTGGAGAAGATTATCAAGTTGAAATTTTTGCAAACGCAATCAACGGCTGCTGCCCGAATCTAAAGCAGAAAATAATCGAGCGAAATATTGCTGAAGGAAAACTTCAGTACAAGTTTTTTAAGAAAGGCGACGCTATCGACAAGTCGCTTCTTGAAATCGTCACAGACAGAAGCCACAGCGACGCTTCGCTTTCAAATCCTTGCACGGACGAAGAGCTTGAAGCATTTTTCGTGGCGGAAGCGTAAACAAAATGACACAAACCGAATCTGACAAGCAGGAAAAAATCTTCAAATCCGTTCTCGGCGCCTTTCAAACTGAGCAAAACCGTCTTGCGGAAGAATCGTTCGCACGTGCTTTTGCCGAGAATGACGAAGTGCGGCTCTTTTTTATCAACGAGGACAAGGCTTACACTGACGGCAGAAACATCATTGTGGATCCTGCGTTTTTCGACATCTACAAGGACGAAAACTGTCTCAAAAAGACCGAGGATTTCTTGAGCTGGCCGCATCTTGTCTCAGCTTCTCCGTGGAACGCGATGAAAATGGTGACGCTCGGACTTACGCTCCACGAGTGCCTTCACATTCTCTACACAAACTTTCCCGGAAACGAATTTTCTGATCCAGACTTTTTTGATTCGGACGGAAAGACGCACAAAAACGAGCTCAAAACAATTTCGAGCATTTCGAACATCATCGAGGACGCTTACATCGAGGCGGCGGGAGCGTCAATCTATGACAATATCGCGATTTATCTGATGTTCAACCGAGTCGCGCCCACGTTCGCAAAAAAGGAAGTCGCGGGAACTGCGGCGGACAAATTCAAAATTGAAAAGCCAAAAGAACTAAACGATTTCACGCCGCCGGAAAATTCTGATTCCGCGGTGGTTGAGTCTGTCGAAACCACTTTTTCGACCAAACAGAAAAAACTTCTTAAACTTTTCCGCCATTTTCTTGAAGTTCAGAAAAAAACTCAGAACTTGATTTCTTATCTTGACTTTATGGTGGGATTTCTTCTTTTTCCGATGTTTGATTACGGCGAGCCTTCCGCAGAAATTGCGGATTATGTTGAAAAGACGAAGCAGCTTTTTCTTGAAGGCTCGGCTCAATCAAATCCAGATGAACGCTACAAATTTGCAAAACAGATTTTTAAAATCATAAAACCGCTGATTCCCGAAGACGACGAGGCGGAGCTTTCATCTTCTCTTCTGCCGGAAAAAATCGCGGGGCAAGGAACTCATGCGGGATTTTCAAATTCAATAGGCGGAAAAAAGAGGCACGGAAAAACTCAGAAAGTCACGACAAGGCTTTTCACAAATCTTGACGGAAGCAAAAAGCAAAATCTTGACACAGACATTCCGAACTTGATTCTTGCGGCGAAAAGTTTTTCAAAAGATGAAAGCGCGGCGAAAAAAATCACAAGCTATTCGGGATTCAAGATTGAACATTCTGCAAGCAGCGTCGGAGCGTCGGCGGTTCACAGGAACATCAAAATCAACGAAAATCATCCGAAGATAAACTTAAATCTCAGAAAGGCTTACGAAAACATCTACAACAAATATCGTCTGAGCATAAACTCGTACAACTCTCGTTTCTTGCAGATTTTGAAGGCGCAAGTTCCGGTGAGAGAAAGCAAGTTCCAGTTCGGCGCGGGAATCGACTCAAAGAATCTCGGCGACGTGAAAAAACGCTTCTGGTTTAGAAACTCCCGCGGAAACGAAATTCCTGACTTGTCGGTTCTTCTTTTGATTGACGGAAGCGGCTCAATGCAAGGCGAGCGCAGAAACTCGGCTATGGCTTCGAGCGTGATTCTGCACGAAGTTCTAAAAAAGCAGGGAATCGCGCACGCAGTTGTGGAGCATCGCGCGCATTTTGAAAAGCCTGAAATAGATGTGAACATTCTTGTTGATTTTACATCACGCGAGGAAGAAAAGTATAATCTGATGCAGCTTGACGCACAAGACAACACGCGCGACGGGCTTGCGCTCTACTGGGCTGAAAAATACATAAACCAAAAAACTTCCGCAGAGAACAAGCTCATCATCGTGCTCTCAGACGGCGAGCCTTGCCACGCTTACGATGAATATTTCGGCGCAGTTGCCAACAAGGACACAGCGAACGCCGCGAAAAAAATCATCAGCCGCGGAACAAATATAATCGCGATTGCGCTCGACGACGAATGCGGCGACGATGACGAAGACTCGACTTACAGCGCACTCAGGGAAATCTATCCGCACTTAATCCAGTGCCGCGACTTAAAGCGTCTCACCGGACAGATTCTTCGGATTGTGTCAAAGCAGTTAGAATAAGGAGAAATCGGAATGAGCGCTTTTTTGATTTGCGCTGAAACGTTGGACGATTTTTTTGCATCCCGACAATTTTTTCAATTATGTTTTGATGATTTGTCAAATGGTGACAAAAATCATATTTGTCATTGCTAGCCGTTTACAGAAGGTTCATTGCTTGAACAAGGCGACTTAATAATTCTAATGGAAAAAGAAAAGAGCAGTTTATCGCTAGTTGCAATCGGCAAAACTGTCACCGACTATGCTTATAATGAAACAGGCCACACAATAGAAATTCATTTTGATTTCATGCTAGGAGAGCATAAAGACTTCACACAATATTCCGTTTTGCTCCAAGAAGCACAAATTGATTTGAACAAAAATCATCAGAAAGAAATTCAATTGTCCGCAGAACTTGCAGAAAAACTTATAAAACGATTCGCTGTAGTTTATATGGCTTCTGCCTATCCACATTCCGGATTTGCTTTTAATCCTAAAATTGATAAAAAACAGCTTCTCTGCGATTACTTGAACGAATTTTGCCCTGAATTCCGAAAAGAAATTATCAAGCGATTTCCATTGGAATATAATAATTACAAAAAAGGCGAAGTGATTGACAAAGTCTTAATTGACCTTACCTATGACAAATCCAATAAAACATTTCCCGGAGCCGTTTTGGATTGGAACTTGCTGTTTGATATTGTGCGGCCAAGAGCATAATTATTGATATTAAATCGATTTTATATGCCAAGTCAGTTTTATATTGATATATTTAGATTTTGTGATATATTTATATCTAAATAAAATAAAAAGATTTCCGTGAACGCTAACGCTAGGCTACGCACAAGTGCAGAAATGACAGTTTTTGCAAGGACAAGATGATGAACATAATAAAGATTTCAAAGGCGCTTTCAAACGAAACAAGAGTGAATATCCTAAAGTGGCTGAAGGAACCTAAAAAAAACTTTCCGCCGCAAGGAGATGCGCTCAGCGAAAATGTTGACTTGAAAGGCGGAGTTTGCGTCACAAGCATTCAGGAAAAAGCCGGAGTTTCGCAGTCAGCAATTTCAAATTATCTTGCCCTTTTGCATGACGCGGGGCTTCTCGTTTCCGAGCGGCACGAAAAGTGGACATATTACCGGCGCAACGAAAAACTCATTTCTGACTACGCGAAGTACATCAAAAACGAGCTTTGAGAAATCTGTAGTCAAAAGAGCCTGTCGAAATGACCAAAACAGAGTTATCGACAATCTTTTGCAGCGGATTAAAAAAAATCCGCGTTTTTTAATCGAATACATATCAACAAAATGATATATGTAGAAATATAAAATTGATGAAACTAAACTTTTACAGGAGGAAAATATGCATTTCACAAGCAGAATCAACAGACCTCCATACGAGGCGAATTCTGGCTATCTGCAAGTTACAAGCGGCTGCTCGCACGCAAGCTGCGCGTTCTGCGGATATTTCAAGGACACAAGATTCAAGAAATCTTCAATAGAAGAAATCGAGGCGGACATCAAGGAAATTCCTGAATACTTTGGAAAGCCTGAGCGGATTTTTCTTCAGTCGGCGGACGCATTTTCCGCTGACTACGATGTTCTGATGAAAACGGCGGAGCTTTTGCACAAATATGTTCCGTCAGTCAAGGAAATCGGCGGCTACGCAAGAATCGACAACTTTGTCGGAAAGTCAGTTGAGCAGCTCAAAAATATGAAAGCGGCTGGATTTGCAAATCCTTACATCGGAGTTGAGTCGGGCGACGACGCGATTTTGAAAATGACGCTCAAAGGCTATGACGCAAAAACCGTGCGTGAGCAAATGGAAAAACTCACGCAGGCGGAAAACTTCCTTTTATCGCGAACTTTCTGAACGGAATCGGCGGCGCAAACTATGGACTTTCGCACGCTCAAAAGACGGCACAACTTTACGACGGAATGAACATTTCGATGATTGAAGTTTCGTCGCTCACGCTTGTTCCCGGAACAATTCTGTACCGCAAAAAACAGCGCGGAGAATTTGCCGAGGCGGGAGAGCACGAAAGGCTTGTTGAAATGCAAGAGTTCATCAAGAAGCTGACGAACAAAACTTTTTTTCTTTCCGACCATATTTCAGTTCCGTTCCATGTGCGGGCAAAACTTCCGAAGCAAAAGGAAGAGTTGATTTCCGGCGTCCAGAAAATCATCGACAAAGTTCCGGAGGAAGAGCTTGAGGATTACCGCAAGGCAAATCCGATTATGTGAAAACAATTGAATAAATCAAGTGAAAGCAAACGCGTTAGGGTATGGAAGCCCTAAGTTCCGGAGCGGAACGAAGTGAAGCGGAGGAATGAGCGGATAGCGAAGTGCGGAACTGCCGACCTGCCGAATGGCAGGTAACGCCCAAAAACAGCTGCTGAATGAGATGCTGAATCAAGTTCAGCATGACAGAAAAATCCAGCATGAAAAGGAGCAAAAAATGAAGCGGACATTTTGCAAAATCTTGACATTATCGGCTTTCGCTGCGGGATTGATTTTTTCTTCCTGCGCATCAACCGAAAAATCATCTAAAAATAATTCGGACAAAACTGACAAGACGATTGTCCAGACTGACGCGGGAAAAATTCGCGGCGCAATCACAGAAAACGGAGTTTATTCGTTCAAAGGCGTTCAGTACGCGACGGCGAAAGAAAGATTCGTTCCCGCCTCACCAGTTGAAAAATGGGACGGAATCAAGGACGCAACTCAATACGGAAAAATCTCTTCGCAAATGGGATTCGGCAACACGAGCTTTGTGAGCGACGACATTTCAAGCAACGACTGCCAGAACCTGAACATCTGGACGCCGGCGACGGACAACAAAAAGCGCGCGGTTATGGTCTGGCTTCACGGCGGCGGATTCTCGTCAGGCTCGGCGCAGGAAAGTCCATCTTACGACGGAGCGAACTTGGCGAAATCTGGCGACGTTGTTGTCGTGAGCGTGAATCACCGATTGAACATTCTGGGATTTTTTGACTTGTCATCTTACGGCGAAAAATACAAATACTCAGGAAACGCAGGAATTCAGGACATCATTGACTCATTGAGCTGGATTCAGAAAAATATTTCTGCATTCGGCGGCAATCCGAAAAACGTCACGGTTTTTGGAGAATCGGGCGGCGGCGCGAAAGTGCTTGCGCTGATGACAACTCCGCGCGCAAAAGGTTTGTTCTCAAAAGGAATTGTGGAAAGTGGCTCGACCGTCACGATGGGCGTTGTGTTCACAAAGAAAAATGTCGCGCAATATGTGACAGAGGAAACGCTGAAAGAACTTGGAATCACGAAAGATAATATCGAAGAAATCCAGAAAGTTCCGTTTAAGACGCTTTTGACTGCGGGCGAGGAAGTTCTCGCGCGCGCTGCGAAGGAGCTTGGAGTTGACGGCGCGTTCGGTCCGGGAACTGCGCTCATGTGGGAGCCGGTTGTTGACGGCGACTTTATGCCGAGCGATCCTGTTACGGAAAACGGATTCGCAGAAATGGGAAAAGGAATTCCGCTTTTGATTGGAACGAACATCAACGAATGGACGGCTTTTCCGATTCTAAACGACGCGGAATCGAACTTGAAAAAGCTCGAGTCATATTCAGAAGATGAAATCAAAGCGCAGGCTGAAAAAACGTATGGCAAAAACGGAGCGCAAATTGTTGACGAATACAAGAATGCTTATCCTGACGAGCCGCTTTACAACTCGCTTTACATCGAAACTTTGATCCGCCTGCCGATTCTAAAGACGACGATTCATAAGGCGGCGCAGAACGCGGGAAATGTGTATTCATACATTTTCACGTACGGCTCGCCTTTCAGCTACCACGGAAGCGAGATTGCCTACGTTTTCAACAATCCGAAAACGAACGGAATTCCTGATGTTGTGAAATCTGACGGTTCAGACGAGAAAGTCGCGAAACTTATGAGCGATGTCTGGGTTGCTTTTGCGAAAACAGGAAATCCTTCCACAAGCGCAACTGGAAAATGGGAAGCATACACAAAAGAAAACGGCTCGGCGATGTTCCTCGGTGAGAAATGCAAACTTGTTCATCATCACGACGAGAAACTTTTGAATCTTCTTGCGCCTGATTATGTGTGATGATTAGGACTTTAGACATTAGAAGCTAGAAATTAGATTTTTCGTCATCGCGGGTCAAAGTAAAACAATATCATTAGATAACTCAAACTAATCATTTTCCGCTTGAATTTTGAATCGATTTTCCCACAATTCTCTTCTATTATTATTCATAAAACGGGCGTTACGGCAGACAAGCTACCGTCGGCTGTTCCGCACTTCGCTCACGCTCATTCCTACGCTTCGCTTCGGAACTGTTTCGCAGGTGCTACATAGCCTAACGCATTCGTAAACAGGAGGCAAAAAATGAACAAAGTGTGGCTTATAACCGGCTCTAACCGCGGACTTGGCAGAGCGTTCGTCGAGGAAGCGATAAAAACAGC
>CAZLXK010000036.1:0-15694 GCA_964563305.1 uncultured Treponema sp. | reverse complement strand
TTTTTTATTCTTAGTGCGAGCAATGTAATAAATTTCCTTACAAGTACTGCCGGGATTTTCGAGAATTACGCTAATAATTTGCTTTCTTTGATTTGTTATGCGCCCGCCATCTTTGCTAAGTTCAGATAAAATCTGCTCGTATTTCTGTTTCAATTTTTCATCAATTTCTTTCAAGTCTTTTTCCCCCCCCCCTGTACTTTAAATTTCTCGTGAATTGTTAGCATAGGCTAACTTAAATTTATTTTCAAGATTATTTTTGTTAAAAAACGAAATTTTTACTGTCTTTAGAATGAGAATTTTTCTCAATAAGAAGAGTTGTCATAGGCTAACAATGTCTATAAAATTTCAAAACTCAAATTGGAGATTAAAGAAAAATGCGTTTATTTAACTTTATAAATATGGGCGGACCAATAAACTGGGTGCTTTTTGCAATTTTATGTTTTTGTTTGTGCCAATGTATCGAGCGAAGCATTTATTTTATTATCACGTCAAAAAATCACAAAAAAAATTTTATGACACGCATAAAACAAAAGGCTCAAGATGTAAAAAATCTTAATACAAAAGCTAAAAAACGCGAACTAGAAAAAGAATCAACTTTGCTTTATTACGAAATGAATCGCGGACTTTGGTTTTTGAATTTTATTTCAGCAATTTCTCCTTCGATTGGACTTTTGGGAACAGTTGTGGGACTTATAAGTTCTTTTCAAGAAATGTCAAAAGCTGGTGCTCAAGTAAACATTCAAGATTTGTCGGGAGGAATTTGGGTTGCAATGCTTACCACAGTTTTTGGAATGATGATTTCGATTCCAGCATTATTTTTTTACAGAAGTTTTAGACGAATAATCGAAAAGCGAACAATGGCGATTGGACTTTTTATAGAAGACGAACTCGAAAAAGACGAAATTGAGCAGTAGCACGTCGCTAAAAAAGGGAAACTTAAATGAACATTTTAGATAAAATAAAAAACGAAGAAGAACTTTCTGTAAATATTACTTCGATGATTGATGTAATTTTTATTCTTCTAGTTTTTTTTATGGTTTCAACACAATTCAAAAAATCTGCACTTCCGCTAGAACTTCCCACAACGCAAGATTCGGTTACGTCAGAAGAAGACAATTCTACAAAAGTTCTTTCCGTAAACAACGAAAGCATTGAACTTGACCAAGAAGAAATTTCGCTTGATGAACTCGAGTCAAAACTTTCTGAACTTTACGCAGCAAATCCAGAAGTTGCAATTTCGCTTGAATGTGATAAAAATGTGCCTTTTGAAAGAGTCGTTCAAATTCTTTCAAGAATCCAAAACGCTGGAATTTCAAAAATCGGAATAATTCATGATACAAGTAACGAAGAAAATTAAAATCTTAAAAACTTTACAAAAAACGCTCGAAAATCAAAAAGCAAGATGGATTGTAAGTTTTATATTTACATCAATAATTTTGATTGTTTTTGTTTTGATTTCAAACGCAAACTTAAACTCAAAAAATTTTGGCAAAAATCAAGAATCAAATTCTAATGAAAATGTTTCGCTTGTAAAAATCATAAAAAAAGCTCCGCCTAAAAAAATTGAAGTTCCGCAAAATCCGCTCCAAGAAATCATCAAAAAACAAGAAAACGTAATTGCTTCTCCAAACGCAAATCTTGTTGAAGAAGAACAAAAAGTTCAAGAAATCCAAGAAGTTCCGCAAGAAAATTTAGACGAACTTACGCTTGATGATTTTTCTGATGATATTGAGCGAGCAGAAACTTTTGACCCAAACGCAATTTATGATCCTTTTGCAGAAGAAGAAATCGACGGAGATTCAAAAGATGGTTCGCTTGAAGTTCAAAAAGCAAAAGAAAATTACAAAACTTACGTAAAAAAACGAATTGCTGCGAAAAAAATTTATCCGCTAAAAGCAAGAGCACAAAATCAAACAGGAAATGTAAAAATTAAAATTGTTATTTTGCCAGACGGAAATTTGGAAAGTGCAGAAATTGTAGAAAAATCAGAATACGAACTTTTAAATGAAGCCGCATTGCTTGCTGTAAAAAAAGCCTCGCCTTTTAAAAAGATGACAAACGGAATGAAACGCCAAGAATTTACTTTTACTTTGGAATTTAAAATTGAATAGGTAGTTTGAACTTTATCTTGTTATTCTGAGAGAAGCGAAACATCTAGCAAATCACATTCCAAACCTTGCGCCAAGCGTAAAAGTTCTGCCGTCGTTAAGTCCGTAATAAGTTTTCTGATTATCGCCATTCGTTCCATTTATAAAATTAAGATTATTTAGCAAATTGTCGCAACGAAAATAAACTTCCAATTTTTCATCAAAAAATTTTTTAGAAAGAGATGACGCAATCATAAAATAATCTGGAGTTTTTAATGAAGTGCCAGTTGATAAAACTTGTGGCGAATTCCATTCACCATTTACGCTCCATTTTGTTTCAATCAGCGGAATTAAATAAGAAGCCGACGCTGTAATTCTGTGTGCAGAGCGAAGTGCCAAATCTTGCCATTCACCTAAAGTGGAATTAAAAGATTTTGCCTGCGTAAAAGCGTAACCTAACTTAAAGTCAAAATTATTCAAACTTGCACTAGCCGAAACGCTCGCTCCGTAAGTAATTGCTTTGTCAACATTTTGATATTCTCGGATTTGCGGATTTGAAGTTGCATCAGTTACAACGCTGTCAATTAAATCGTTAATGTAATTAAAATATGATGAAAAACTTAAAGCAAAAAGATTTAAAATATTTTGATTCACGCTAAAATTTATTCCATGAGATTTTTCTGCTTTTAAGTTTGGATTTCCGTAAAGAATAAAATTTCCGGAACCAGGTGCATAGTTGTGTCGAAAAACCCAATACTTTTGGCGCAAAGATGGAATTCTGTAACCCATTCCGTAAGAAAGTTTTAAACTTGTATTTTTATTTGGTTCAAATTTAAATCCTAAATTCGGAACTGCTTGCATAAGATTTTTTTCGCTAACATTTTCTTGATTTTCAGAATTTGAATTTCCAAAATTTCCTGGCGCAAAAGTAAATCTCGCTCCCGGAACAATTTGAAATTTTTTGTCAAACAAACTTATTGTGTCTTGAGCAAATGCTGAAAATTGACTTTCTGATTTTTGTTCTGTAAAAGAATTTCCGTTGATTGTGTCAAAAATTGCGTTTAAACCAAAAACTGCTTCGTTAAAGTTTCCGATTTTCCAGTTTGCACGAACATCGCTTTCCCAATTTAGCGAATTGCTTTTTGTAGTTGATGAACTTGAGTTTTCGCCCGCTTTAACTTCGTAAGTTGTGTCGAGATTATAAGTTTTTACGCTCGAAAATGCTGTAAAATCTAAATTTGAATCAAAAATATATTTTCCGTTAATTCCGCCTTCAAGACGATTTGTGTCGTAATCTAAAGTTGAACCTTTGTCGTAGCCAGTTTTTGTAAAGTTGCCAATTTGGTAAGAATCATTAAAAAGTCCGTACGCTCCAATTTTTCCCCAATCATCTTTATATTCACCGCTTGCCCGAATAAATGCTAAAGTTTTTTTTGTGCTTTCATAATATTTTATAGTTCCTGCAAGTGCGTCCCAAGTTGTGTTTTCTTTGCCAGGAGCGTAATCGTAACTTGCACTTAAGTTTCCGCTTAAATTTTCGCCTGCCACAGAAAATCCGCCAGAAGAATAATTTCGCCAATTAAAAGTTGCTGGCGAAAAACTTACTTCGTCTGCTAAGTTAAAATGAAACTTTATTCCGTCATATTCATTCTTTGTTTTTTTGGTGATGATATTTACAACTCCGCCCATAGCGTTGCTTCCGTACATAACAGAACCCGCTCCGCTTATAACTTCAATGCGTTCAATATCTTCAACTGGAAGATTAAAAACTGAAGTTGAGCCGTCAATATCAGTTCCAACGGCAATTCCGTCAACCAAAACTTTTACGTATTCTGAACTCAAGCCTTGCATAGAAATTGTTTCAGTTGCGTTTGCTGAACTTTGAGCGTTTACCGTAACTTCTGGAACTGTACGAAGAACATCAGAAACATTTTTTGCACCACTTTCTTTGATTTCTTGAGAAGAAACAATTTTTACTTGTTGCGTAGTTTTTTGATTTGCAGCGGAATCATCTTCAACCGCCGAACCACTTACAATAATAACGTCGTCAGAGTCGTCGAAGTTGTCGCTTTGATATTCATTTTGAATTTGACTTTGAACTTCATTTTGCGAAAAGCCAAACTGCAAGCAAATAAAACTTGCCATAAAAAATGTTAAAATATTTTTTTTCATAATTATAAAATATAGTTGGTTGAGGTTCTTTAAACCACGAGTTTACTAATTATTAACTGCTAAAACCAACAGTAAAGTCGTCATTGCGAGCCGAAGGCGAAACAATCTGCTGAAACTTAGCACAAAAATTACGGTGGTTGAACTCACAACGAAGTTTCGAGCGGCAAAATCGAAACCAACACCATGCCGAAAATTAATTGCAAGAACTTTAGTTCGTGGAAATTGACTAGCACTTAGCAAAAAAAACGCATGCTAAGCGAGTGCTTTTTCAACTTACATTAGTTTCAGAAAGTTTTCCTTTGTAAAACTTGAGTTTCTCACAATAAACTAAAGTTTCCTGCTATGAAACTAAAATTTCTTAGCAAGAAACTTGTAAAAACTTTTTTAAATTATAAATTTAGGAGGATTATTCAACAGTAACTTTGTCCCAATCGATTACAAGTTTTCCAACATATTTTGTTGCTTCATTTGGATGATTTGAAGAAGAAGTTCCGCTTCCATCGCAGAATTGAACACCCATTACGTTAGAATTTATGTAAATCCAAAGGTTATATTCTGATTTATCTTTAGAAACTGGGAATGTCATTGAATCAACGGCGTAACTTTTTGATACAGTTCCATTCATAGTTCCACTTGAATTAAGATTATTTCTTATACCAAAATATTTTGAACTTACAGTATATTCTGCATCAGTATGAGAACCATCATCAAGATAATAACCAGGTTTAGAAACAGAATCCCCAGTAAGATTTTCCATTGAAGGTTCAATATATGCGATAAATGGAATACTATAAATAACGCCTACACCAGTTCCAAGATTAAGAGTACATTCAATAGTTCCATTTTTATTTTTGAACGAAGTACCTTTGAAAACTGCATGTCCAAATTGCTGACCGCCCATTGCGTCAACCCAACAATTAAGCATTGTTGCTGATTCTTCAAATGAACCAGAAAGTGAAACTTCTTGATTTTTAGTTGTAGTAAAAGCAGAATATGCTGCAGTTAATTTAGCAAGCTCAGCAGTTTCCTCTTCTTCAGTTTTACCCTCATAAGCGTAAGTTACAATATTTGCATAAGAAATATCAACTTTGTTGCCAGTTGCACTAAAAGTTAAAACTACAAATGGGGAATCCGCAGAACGACCATTTGCAGCACTGTTTGTTGTAGCTTCCCATGCCTTTAAAATAACATCACTTCCCGATACTGACCAATCAGTTGAATCACAAACCATATAATATTTTGCTGTTGTGATTTTTACATTTTCTGTTGTAACATTTGTATTCGAAGTAGTCGTTTCAATATCAATTACTCCATTATAGGTTGCATTATCTGCTGAATCAGTCAAGTTTGCTAAAAATGATTTTCCTTGCAGAAGAGAAGTCTTAAAGTCGTCTAATGCCCTCCACTTTGCAGTAAATGTTACGTCTTTTGTAACTTTGTATGTTCCTGCAACTGCTTGCGTTTCGCCGTCGTACCACCCGCTAAAAATATATCCGTCTGCAGTTAATTCTGGAAGTTGCTCTGAAGTCAACACAGTATTTTCTTCCACTTCGATTGAGCTTGGTGCTGTTCCTTGCTCTGATGAATAAGAAACTGTGTATTTTGTTGTTTCAGTTGTATTATTATTTAATCCGTTATCACAACTCATAAAGCCTGCAACAGCTAAAACTGCTACTGCCATATAAGAAAAAACTTTTTTAAGTTTTAACATATTTTTTCCCTTGCTGATTAAGTTTCAGCGACTTTTTATTTCTAAATCATACGACTTAGTTTTATCACATACGGTTTTGCATTTTCCGGAAATTTTAGTAAACAAATACAAATCCGCGTTGTAATCATTTTTATTACGTTTGTGTTTTGAGCAAACTGCTTGTCATTCTGAGGCTTTAGCCTAAGAATCTGCCACTAACAAGATTATTCGCTTCGCTCAGAATGACTGTAATAGTGGTTTCGACAGGCTCAACCACCGTGTTTTATTTTTTTTAAGATGCACTTATTCAGAACTCGCCGTCGAAGTAAAAATCTGCGTAATTGGAAAAGGCATTTTGCCAGGATAAAATTCCAATCTCAAAGTTAAAATTCCATTTTCGTATTTTCCATAAACCGAAGAGCCATTTAACGTGATTGTGCTTCCGTTCGATTGAGTAATATCTTGCGTGTAAGAACCTTTTGTTAAATAATAAACATCGCCATATTTTTTTACTTCCACATCTGCAATGTCATAAGAAGTAATATTCATAGTTTCTGTGTAATACATTGGCGGAGTTGAAACTATAACTTTGCCACTTGAAGATTTTGTAATTTTTACGCTTGGAGTTGTTGTGCCATTTACATCAGATTTTCCGTGATCTTTTAAAAGTGCTCCATCTTCGCCAACCATAAAATCAAAACTTCCTTCAAAAGTGCTAGAATCTTCAAACCAATCCACACTTGTAGCCGAAGACGGAATTTCAGAATCAATATCATTTACATCTTGATTAATTACAATTTCTGGAGCCGATGTGTTTTTTTCAGCGTCAGTTTTTCGCATTGTAACGCGCGTATTTGTCATTCCAGAAACGCCGGTTAAACTGTCGCCTGTTAAAAGAATCACAACTTCAGAAGTACTGTTTAAGCCAAGTTGCACAACCATATCCGCTTGAGATTTATCTTGCTGAGCCGCATATCTTGCTTTTGCCCCGCCGTACCAATAAAGCGTATAATTTGAAGCAGAATTCTTTTCTGAAAAATAATAAAACTGATTAAATTCCATTCCGTTAGTGCTCATATTCCAATCGCAGCGATCTTTGTTGTAAATAATAAGAGCCGGAGTTAACGTGTTTCCCGAACTTGCACTGATTGTGCCTTGAAAAGTGTAGCCATAAAAATCTTTAATATCAAAATCTTGCTCTTGTGTGTTTGATGAATTTCCAGAATTCAGATTGTCGCAAGAAGACAAAACTAAAACAAAAGCAAATAAAACTAAAATTAAAAACTGGCGGTTAAAATTATTAAAAAAATACTTTTTCATATGTTTTACTTTCCGTTTGATTTTTGTTAGCAATAATTAACATTTGTTAGCAATATCTAACAAACAAAAGCAAAACTAAAATATTTTTAGAAAATCATCAACAAAAATTGAAAAAATTTCGCCTTATTGAGATTTTTTCTAATTTAAGAAGCATTGAATTATTTAAGGAACTTTAAAATAAAAAAAACTGGCAGCTGTAAAAAACAACTGCCAGTTCCCTCCTGCCCTTTTGTCATCAAAATAAAATCACAAAATCAAAATCATTTTTGAAGCAAAGTAAAAGTTCCTTTAATTTCTTTTTCAGTTCCAATCCAAGACTTGTCCATATCGCTAGGATTTTCTGCATTAAACGCAACGCCAAAATCATCTTTTGCGGTAGGATATTTCCCTTGAACAAAAAATTTTTCTAAAAGCGAAATGTAATACAAACAAACTTTGTCTTTAGAATTTTGCTCAGAAAGTTTCTTAAAAGATTTTAGAGCATCAAAATATTTTTCATCTTCAAAAAGTTTAATTGCATTTTCCCAATCATCAAGATAAGAAAGCAATTTTTCATTAAACTCAGATTTAAAACCTAAAAGTTCATACAAACGAATTGGCGTTTTTACATTTACAACTTGAACTCTGTCCAAACTTCGCACAATAAAATTTTCGTTGAGTTGCTTTCGAGTTGCATCGCTCATTAAAATTCCGCTAGTTGAATATTGCTTATTTACGCCTTCAAGTCTGCTCGCAAGATTTACGTTGTTTCCCATAACCGTGTAATTTTTTTTGTTGTCGCTTCCCATAAATCCCGCAACAATTTCGCCAGAATTAAGTCCAATTCGCGTAAAAATTTTTCGATTATTTTTGACCATAATCTTAAACGCACTAAATAAAGTTGCAGAAATATCAGCAGGTTTTTCTTCTTGAGCGGCAATTTTAAAAATTTCCTGATTGATTTTCGCTTCGGCTCTTTTCATTTTTATGGCAGCAGAACACGCACGAGACGCATGGTCAGTCATTGCAACCGGAGCACCAACAAACGCAACAATCGCGTCTCCTTCGTATTTGTCAATTGTTCCTTTTTCGCCGATTATAATTTCGCTCATTTGCGTAAGATAATAATTTAAAAGTGCAACAAGTTCTTCGGCACTTAAAAGTTCAGAAAAAGCTGAAAATTTTTGAATGTCAGTAAAAATTGCAGTCATATCATAATTTTTTCCGCCCAAAACTAATTTGCTTGGATCTTTTATAATTTCATCAACAACATCTTTCGACAAACATTGACTAAACGCGCCCGTAATAAATTTTTTATCTTTTTCTGATGAACGAAATCTAAACGCCGTAATTAAAATGTAAGACAAAATCACAATCAAAATCGAAGGTGTAAGCGGAACATAAAGCCCAAAGTAACGCATTAAAATGATTGGAACACAAATAACTACGCTAAGCAAAGCCAAAGCCCAAACACTTTGAACCCAAACTTTTAAATTTGAATGAAAAGCAAACGCAAAAAAAGTTAAAATTGCCGTTAAAAGTGCCGCCCAAATCCAACTAATTTGCGTAATAAAATCTTGCGTCATAATTGTGTTGTAAACATTCGCGTGAGTTCCCACATTCGGATAAGAATTTTGAAAAGGCGTTGAACCCAAATCTGTAGTGCCGCTTCCTGTGTTTCCCAAAATGCAAAATTTCTGAGCAAACATTTTTTGCATTTCTTCAAAATAAAAATTAAAACTTTCAATATTTACACAAAAATTTTCTGCAAGTTCGTAAAGTTCTGGTTTTTCATTTATGAAATTTATAAAATCTTCGCTGTTAGAAAAATCTGTTAAACTCGCAAAAAAGTTTTTTCGCAAAGCAAAATATTCATCAAAAATTTCATCTTCAACATTTCCGCCAATCGCATTTCCGTTTTCGTCAAAACCATTCATTGCACTTAAAATAAAATTTTTGTATTCGCTGATTTCAGAATAATTTTCTAAAAGTAAAGAAATTTTTTCTTGCAAATTTTGGTTGGCAAGTAAAACTAAAATTTCGTTATTGACAGATTCTGAACCAAGTTCAGAATGACGAGTATTTTCAGTGGCCAATTCCGCTGGTTCGGCAGGCTCACCAAGTGCAAGTTCAGAATGACGAGAAATTACAACGCCATCTTCTGGATTATAAGTTTCTGAATTTTTTGCTTTAAATTCTTCAAGTTCACTTAAAATTGATTTTTCAAGTTCGCCCAAATTCCACAAATAAAAAACAGAACAATGCTTAAACGAAGTATTTTCACCGTCAATAATTTCTTCGCTTGTTCCGTCATCGTAAGAAAGAATTTTTGTTTGAGCGAAAGGTTTTTTAAGCCAATTTATAAGCATAGTTCCATCTTTGTCGATTGGAATTTTTATAGTTTGATTGATTGAACTTGCGTCAGTTGTGTCCGCTGAAACAAGTTTGCAATTTTCCAAAATTATATAATGCTTTGTGATTTTTATATTTTGCGGATTTAAGATTTTTAAAATTGGAGAAAATGAAAGTTGTGCTAAAAGTCCGTCTTCATATTTTATAAAAAGCGGAATTCTGCGACGAGTTCCATCAGAATCAATTTTTACATTTGTAAAGCCCGCACCTTTTGCCCGCGAAATAAATTTAAAAACTGAAGGCGAAAATTCTAAATCTGACTTTGCAAGATGTTTTTTTTCAAGTTGATTTTTAGAATCTTCGGCGTTAAACAAAAATCGTTTCTTAGAATAAGAAAGTTCTTCTTCGCTATAATCAATCGCAAGATCGCCAGCATTTATTGTTAAATATGAGTTTCCAAAAAACTGAATTGAACGTGCAAAATAATCATCGTTGTCCACAAAAAGATTTTGAATTTCTTGCGAAGTTGCAAATCCATCTTTAAGCATTTTTTCGTAAAGATTTGTATCAACTGATTTTTGCGACGAAGACAAATATTCAATATCAAAAACGACCGTTTCGGCTCCAAGTTCTTTCATATAAATTAAAGCGTCGGCAATTTTGTCGCGAGTCCACGGCCAATCGCCCATTTTGTCAAGTGCCAAATCGTCAATGTCCACAAGCAAAAGTTCTTCGCGCTCAACGTTTTGTTTTTTCAAGCCCAAAAGTAAATCGTAAAATTTAAATTCAAATTTTTCAAAAACGCCAAAAATCTGCAACAAACTTGTAAAGATGAAAATTCCAAGCACAACAATTAACGAAGAAAAAATCGTTTTTGCTCTTTTTGATTTTTCTAATTTTTCTGAATTCTCTGATTTTTTCATTTGCATTTTTTAAGATTCAATTTTTATGTTTACGGTTAAATTTGCCTTTGTGCTTTTTGAAGATGCTGACGGACGATTTTCTTGTTGCCTTTCTGATTCTGAAAGACTTTGCGTTGCGCCTTCAAGTCTTGCTACAGACGCGGCACTTTGCGATGGAGAAGAAATATTTCCGCTAGAAGAAATTTCTGCACTTTGATTTTGATTTACAAAAACTGTTCCAAGCAGAGCATTTTCAAAACTAAAATCTTGTGCGTTTTCATCTAAATTTTCGCTTTGTTCTGATTGCGAATCTTCTTGCGAAACTTGCAGAGAGTTTTTTGTTCGAGAAAGTGCAACTGAACCTTGACTTGTGCTAACCGCAACTGAATTAAATGTATTTTCCACAGAAAATTCTGTTCCGCGAACTGACGCTGTTGCAACTGGAGTTCTAACAGTAAATCCTAATTTTTTATTTGCTGATTTTTGAACGCTAGAGTTAACGCTTCCAGTTGTAACAAAAACTCTAACATCATCTTTTTGCGGATTTTCCGAAAGTTGCTCAACTGTCATTCTTGTTAAAGCGGCAACATTTATAGTTGAATCTTTAACTTTTAAAACAAGCGAACTTTTAAATCCTGTTTGAATTGTGTCGCCGTTTTTTAAAGTGTCGCCAACACGCAAAACTTTCCATTCAGTTCCGTTTAAAACTTCCGCTTTTCCAGAAACTTGCAAAACTTGTGCACTAAAATTTACTGCAAAAATCTTAAAACTTATCAAATTCAAAATCAGAATAAAACTTAAAATAAATTTTTTCATAATTTACCTCCGCTGTCATTCCGAACTCGTTTCGGAATCTGCTGCCTTTAGTTTCGATAGGCACAATCACCGCTATCTTCTTCCATAAATCCGTAAAAATCTTAAAACGCTAAAATCGCATTTAAGCAAAGATAAGATTTTCTTGCTGCATTAGAATTTGCTTTGTCCAAAAATTGTGCTCCTGAAAGTCCAAGTTGAAAATCACTTTTTACTTGCCAAGTTGCACCAAGCGAATATTGGAACGCAAAATATTCAATTTTATCAAAATTATTTCCAGCACTTGCATTAAAAATTGTATCACAGTCAAAACTCAAAAGCAAAGTTGTGGTCGGTTTGTAAGTTGCACTAACGCCCGCTTTTAAAATTCCAGAATACAAAAAATCTTGCCGTGAATAAGTTGAAGTATTTTTTGTAAATCCTTGAAATGTTGAAAGAAAACCTTGATTTCCCGAAGCGTAAATTGCATTTGCTCCAAGCGAAAAATTCTTAAAATAATATTTTAAGTTTGCCTTTGAAAGATTTGAAATTTTATTCTCACCAACATAATTTGTAAAAGCAAAACTTGTAGAAAAATCATAAAAAAGTGAATTGTAAATTGGTCCGTTAAAATCTAAACTTGCGTACATTCGATTAAAAGTTTCGCCTTCAAGTCTGAAAGTTGCAAAATATTCAAGCGAAATTGTTTGGTTTGCAATAAAATTTGGAAGTGAAAAAGTCGCCGCTGCAATCAAATATTTTTGTGCCAAATCGTAAACTTTGCTCGTGTCAGAAACAAAAGCGTTTTGCGAGTTTTCGATTGGAACTTGCTCAGCAAAAGAAAAACTTGTCGCCGCACTTGTAATCATTTCAGTTGTTAAAGCATTTAAAAGTCCTGTGTAAGATGAATAAATTGAAGTTTTAATTAAATCGTTTTGAAAATCAAATTTGATTCCGTCAGCATTTTGAACAAAAATAATTCCGCTCAAATCTGAAAAATAAAATCTTCCTACGTTAAGCGAAAATTTTCCAAAATTAAAATCTTTTGCATAAGCAAATTTTAAAAGATTAAAATCCAAAGCATTTGTAAAAGTTTGATTTGCAAAATCTGTTTCAAAAAAGTCAGTTTCAAAATTATAAGACGCTTCTGCCGCAAAATAATTTTCTGTGCTTTTATCAAAATTTTGTCTTGCCCAAAGCGACAGCGAATTTTTTTGATTAAGTTGCAAATTTTCTTGATTGAATTTTTCGAGCGTAGATTTATTTGTTGCAGTTCCGCCAAAATCAAAAGCAAACGCTGAAAAAGAAAAACTTGCAAAAATCAAAGCGAAACTTGCGATTTTAAGTTTTAAATTTTTAATCATTTTTTCTTACCTTTTATTTTGTGATTTTTTTTCAAATCCGTTTAGCAAAGCAATAAACTCGCTTCCTGAAACTTTTTGATTTGGATCAGAACTTTGTGGAACAATTCCTAAAGCTTTAAATTCTCTAAAAGCGTAACGCGGAGAATGAAAAATTGAATAAAAAATTCCGCCTTTCATTTTTCCAGTTTCTGAAATTAAATAGCAAGATTTTGAAAGTGAAATTTTTTCTTGTGGATTTTCTTGCGATTTAAAAAGATTTTTTTCAAGAAGAACGTTAAACGCTTGATTTTCTGTCGCATTTTCTTGAGCAAGATTTTGATAAACGCAAACAAAATATGACGCTTGAGCTTTTGAAATTTCCGTACTTTCTAAAATTTCAGAAATTTTTTGTGAACTTTGAGCAAAACTTGAAATCGAAAAACTTAAAATCGTTAGCAAAATCAAAATAAATTTTTTCATAAAAATCTCCAGTAAATTTTTTATTTAACTCAATTCTACAAATTATAATAATAAGGCGAACTTGCAAAACTTGAATTAATTGCGTCAAAATAAACTGCCACACTTATTGCATTGTAAGTTCTTCAAATTTAAGTTCGAAGTTTGATTTATAAATTTTTTCATCAAGAACAAAATAACAAGACAAATCGTAAGTTTTTGTGTTTTTAAGATTTGAAATGTTGTAAGTTAATTTTACTAAATCAGTTTGAGATGAATTTTCGCAAAGATTTTCGTCTAAAAACCAAGCGTAATTTGTAATGTTTGAAGTTTCATCTGAAGAACTGCCGCCAGAAATTGAAAGTGTAAATTCCAAAGTGTCAGTTTTCCAAGGAATTGTGTTTCCAGAAGAATAAGTTGTTTGAGAATCGCCAGAAAAATTGGCTGTAATATTTGCGTTTGCAGAATCTTGAGCCAAATCAGAAATTAAGTTTGAAATTTGCGGAATTAAATAATAAACGTAAGTTGTTTGAGTTGAAGATTTTTGCTCAAGTTTCCAATTTGATTCTTGCTGATTTTCTGAATTGTAAAATTCAAACTTGTTGGTAGAAATTGAAGAATAAGAATTTGTAAACTCAAATAAAGGATTTGTAAAATAAGCGGCAAAATTGTCAGTTTTGTTTGAACTTGAATCTTCTTGAATTAAAGATAATTGCAAAGTGCCAGAAAAACTTTGAGAAATGTCGCCAGAAACTTTTAAACTTGCACCGTTTTTTAGCGTGATTTTGTAAGACGAATCTGAAGGAACTGAAATTCTGTCAATTAAGGCTTGAGTTTTTTCGCCAGAAGTAAATGTGAGCGAACCTGAAATGTCCACAGAAACGCTTGCGTCAGAAGAACTGCTTGGTTGGTCAGCGTTATTTGCAATCATAAGAGATGGAGTTGCTCCAGTTTCAGAAGTTTGAGAATCGCCACTTGAAATTTGGCTTTGCGAAAGTTGCGAATTTGTTTTGTCGTAAATCGAAATATATTTTGAAGTGTCCAAAAGTTTAGTTTTTAAATTTTCAAGCGAATCAATATTAATTTCTGGAGAATCATCATCAACATAAATATTAATTTCTCCTTCATCTTGAAGATTTTGAGAAAGTTTATTTAGTAAAGTTGTAATATTTGCAGGCGAAGATTTTGAAAGTCCGTTTCCTAAAGAATCGCTATTTGTTGCATAATAATTTTTTATTCGACTAACAAAAATTTCAGTTTCGCCAACAGTTTGAATTCCGTCAGCAATTTCAATTATTGATTTGTCAAGCGAAATATAAATTCTTTTGCTGTCATTAAGATAAAACGAAAGTAAATAAAATCCCGAAGTAATTGTTGTGTCGTCAGCATTTGAAAGAATAAAAACTGTACTTGTGTTGGAAGATAATTCTGAAGATTGCTCAAATTTAAGCGTGTTTGTCGTAAGTCCACTTGGATCGAGCATATAATAGTTGCCGTTAAAAATATTTCTTAGCGTAATTTGCAAACTTGAATAATCATTTGAAAGTTGATTCTCTGAATCAGTTAAAGTTAAAGAAAAAGTTCCGCTTCCGTTTATTGATTTTTTTAGTCCAACATAAATTTCTGTGGAAGAAGAATCGCTTGAAATTTTTACGCCACTTGCACTTCCAAAAAGTTTGATTGAATCTTGACTTGAAGTTGAATCGCTCGAAGTTAAAATTCCGCTTGAGATTTGAGAACTTCCTTCTATTTGGATTGTGTAAGTTCCGCTTGGAATATTATTTATAGTTAAAGTTTGATTTTCTTTTGAATAAGAAAGCGACGGCGAACTAGAGCTTGAAATTCCATTTACCCAAGCAATCGCTTTTGTTGTAGGATTTGCAACGTCTTCTTCTGTGTAAAGCAAAGCCCATTGTTTAATTTCTGAAAGTTCATAATCGCTTGCGGCAATGTAGCGACTTTGCGATTTTAAGTTTATTACAAGTTGTGCATTTTGATTTTTTGATGATGAAGACGATTCTGTGTTAAGTTTTTGCTCTAAAAGATTTGAACAACTTGCCAAGATGAATGTTAAAAATATTGCAAAAATCTGTGTCATTCCGCAAGAGCGACGAATTTTTATTAGATTTTTCATAATTTCTCCGTTTTAGTTTTGTTTGATTTGACATTTTTAAGATTTTTAAAATCACTAAACAAATTTGCCAAAATCCGCTGACAAGATTTGTATTTTTTCACTAAACTTTATATCTAGTGGTTTCGACTTTGCTCAACCACCGCTGAGAAAATTAATTTTCTGACGCAGAATCTTCACTAGAATCAGAATTATCAGAATCTTCTGCGGAATCACTAAAATCATCAACTAAATAAAATTTAAATTCTGAATAATATTGCTGAATTATAGAACCAAAATTGCAAGAAATTACGTTTACATCTTTTTCTAAAACGTCTAAAACGTCAGAACTTGAACTAAGCAAAACATCGTCGTTTTGACTTGGCACAATCGAAACTGAAACCGCCGAGCGAGAAATTTCTTTGCCATTTAAACTCCAAGTTGCCGAAGAAAGATTTGAATCAGCAAGTGTAAAATTAATTTGTTCAACT
>CAZLXK010000035.1:0-15734 GCA_964563305.1 uncultured Treponema sp. | reverse complement strand
AGTGTGTTATTATGACGCACTCTTTTTTATTTTTTGTGATTTAAGTGTGATTTTTTTTGATTTCAGCGTAAATTTGTCCGCAAAAAATCGAAAAAACGCAAAAATTTTGTTTATTTTGTGATTTTAAAACGAAAGTTAAGAATTTTTTTGGCGACTGATTTCGAATCAATGCTTCGACTTCGCTCTGTAACCAGTTCGGAATGACAGTTTGTTTGTTAGAAACAGATTGATTTTGAATATATAACGTTGAAACTTACAAATAATCGCTCCGCTTTACTAAAAAATCTTCAAAAAAAATCAAAACTTGGCAAGAAAATTGCATATTGTTTTATATCAGATTTAATATCAAACTTTTAGACGAGAGGTATTCAAAATGAAACAGTATGCAACAAAAGATTTAGATGTAATCAATCTTCACTTAAAAGACATCAACCGAGTTCCACTTTTAAAACCAGAAGAAGAAACCGAACTTGCAAAAAAAGCGGCTGCTGGCGATAAAGCGGCTCGAGATAAGCTTTTAACTTCAAATATGCGCTTTGTGGTAAATGTTGCAAAAAAATATCAAAATCGTGGGCTTGATTTGGAAGATTTAATCAGTGAAGGTTACGTTGGGCTTATTGAAGCTGTTGAAAAATTTGATGTAAATCGTGGATACCATTTTATTTCTTATGCAGTTTGGTGGATTCGCCAAAGTATTTTAAAGGCAATTTCTGAAAAAAGTCGCGGAATTCGCTTGCCAATGAACAAAACTAATGAACTTGGTCAAATTGAAAAAGCTCAAAAAGTAATTCGTCGCGAAGGAAATAAATCTGAAGATGAAGAACTCGCTGAAATTGCTTCTATGCTTGGAATGACAAAATTCCATGTTCGTGAAATGATGGATATTTCTCGTGAAATTTTAAGTTTGGATGCTCCAGTTGTTGCCGATGAAAACGGAAAATCAACTTTGGGAGATTTCTTGCAAAATGATTCTTCTTCTGATCCGCTTGAGCAAGTGCTTAATTCTTCACTAAAAGACGCAATTAATTCTGTTTTAAATAGTCTTGATTCAAAATCAGCGGCAGTTCTTAGAATGAGATATGGTTTGAATGGCGAAAAAGGAATGTCGCTTGCACAAGTTGGTGCAAAATTCAACTTAACTAAAGAAAGAATCCGCCAAATTGAGAAAAAAGCGATTTCTAAGATTCAAAATTCTTATAGATCAGATTTGCTTTCTGATTACGTAGTTGCGTAAAAATTGTAGATTATCGGATTAAGCACGGGAATGATAGTTTTCTTGAAGTTGCGTAAAAGCGTCGTAGCGAGCAATTTTTAAGATTTCTTTGTCGCGTTCAAGATCTGCAATTCCTAAAGTTAAATATCCAGATTGTGTGGTTCCAGTAATTTCGCCTGGACCGCGCAACCTTAAATCTTCTTCGGCAATATAAAAACCGTCAGTGCTTTCGTGCATAACTTTCATTCTTTCAATTCCAATTTGCGTAATATTTTTGCTGTAAATCAAAAAACAATAAGATTGCAAATCACTTCTGCCAACTCTTCCTCTCAACTGATGAAGTTCCGCTAAACCAAAACGATCAGCGTTTTCAATTACAATGCAAGTTGCGTTTGCCACATCAACTCCAACTTCAACCACAGTTGTTGCAACAAGAATTTGAATTTTTCCGTTATAAAAATCATTTAAAATTTTATTTTGCTCTTCTTCTTCGACTTTTGAATGAATTAAAGCACATTTGTATTCTGGATAAACTTGTTTTGAAAGAAAATCAAACATTTCTTCGGCACTTTTTAATTTTGAATCTTTGGAATTTTGTTCAGTTGCCTTAAAATTTAAAAGATTTTGCTGATTTTTTTGTGGATTTTTTTCAGAAAATTTTTGACTTGAATCATCAGCAGAATTTTCTAAATCTTCAAGATTTTCGCTTTCTGGATTTTCAGAAATTCGCGGATAAACAAAATACGCTTGATGTCCACTTTTTAATTCTTTTCTAACCGCTTCGTAAGCATTTTTTTCGTTTCCCATTGCACTTAAATACGTAATTATTGGTTTTCTGCCTTGAGGCATTGTTTTTATTGTACTTACATCTAAATCACCAAAAACTGTTAAAGCCAAAGTTTGCGGAATTGGCGTGGCACTCATCATCAAAATGTCTGGCGTGTGAGTAAAAGAATCTTTTGAAAATCGACCTTTTGCAATAATTGATTCTCGCTGCGAAACTCCAAATCTGTGTTGTTCGTCAATTACTGCAAGTTCCAAATTTTTGTATTGAACTTGGCGACTAAAAAGTGCGTGCGTTCCGATTACAATATCAATTTCGCCGTTTTGAAGTGCGACCAAAAGTTGATTTCTGCCTTTTGCCTTTACGTTTCCAGTTAAAAATGCAACCTTAACGCCCAAAACTTCAAGTTGTTTTGCAGCATTTTCAGCGTGTTGCTTTGCAAGAAGTTCAGTTGGAGACAAAAAAGCACATTGCCCGCCATAATCAATAACTCTTAGACAAATAAAAAACGCAACTAAAGTTTTTCCGCTTCCAACATCACCTTGTAAAAGTCGCTGCATATTAAAAGGATTTTTGCCAAATTTTTCGCCTTGAGTTTTTAGCAAATTAAATTCGATTTGACTTTTGTCGATTTCACTATTCATTTCGTAAATTACATTTATTTGATCCTGAGTGAGTGAAAAATTTAATCTTGAAAATAATTCTGATTGTTTTGGCGAAAATTGTTTTTTTAATTCTTCAAGCGTAATTTGCTGATTTTCTGATTGATTTTTTTGCTGATTTTCTTGCGAAAAGTTTTGTTCATCTTGAAAATTTTGATTTATTTTAGGCAAAGTTCCGCGATGAACTAAAGTTCGCTCTGCAAGTTTATATTCAAAATGATAAAGTTCTTCGTAAATTAAAGTTTTTTTTGCTTCTTTAAGTTCAGTAAAATTTTGCGGACAGTGAATCTGAAAAATTGCTTGAGATTTATTTAGCAAGTGTCGCTCTTGAATAATTTTTTGTGGAATTTCGTTGTCAAGAGCTTTTGCGTATTGTTTAAGTGCGGTTTTTACAGTTTTTCTGAAAATTTTTTGCGAAAGTCCTTCAGTTAAACTGTAAATTGGCAAAATTCCTGTGTCTGCAAGCGTAAAATCCTTAAAATCTTCTAAGTTGCCGTCGTAAGCGATTCGTTGAGCTTCAAAACTCGAAGACTGCAATTTGTCGTATTTTATATCAAAATGTCCGGTTACGCTGATAATTGAACCTTCGGGAAGCGAATTTTGCAAAAATGGGCGGTTAAATGCGACAAGTTCCGCTTGTGCCGTTCCGTCAGTGATTAAAATTTTTAGCGTTTTCATTCTTCCCCAACCAAACCAAGTGTGAGCAAGAACTTTGCAAATTGTATGAACTTTTTTTGCTTTTGAAAAATCGGCTAAAGAAATGCGTTTAGTTCTGTCTTCGTAATCTTTTGGATAGCGAGTTAAAATGTCTGCAATTGTAAAAATTCCAAGTTTTGCAAATTGTTTTGCGGTTGAAGGACCGACTCCGGGCAAATTTTCTACAGCGTTTTCTATTTGACTTAAAATCATAAATTAAAATCTTAAAAATAAACTTGAAATTAATGCAATCAAAATGTTTCCCACAATCAGCAAAATTGCGGACGCAATAATAGAAATTAAAAGTGAATTTTTGTAATTTGGAACTTTTCCGAAACTGAAGAAATTTGCGATTTTATAAACGATTGGTGAAATTGCTCGGTCGATGTTGTCTAAGTAAATGTTTTGCGTGTAAACAGTTTTTTTTACAAGAATTATAATCCAACGAACAAGAAAAATTATTAAGAAAAATGTGATGAATGTTGAAAAAAGTGACCAACAAATCTGCAAAATAAGTGCGAGAATTGTTCCTAAAGTAAAAGTTCTGCCGTTTGCAAGGCTTTGAAAAAGTGATGAAATTCCGCCTAAAATACAAAGTCCTAAGGCTGGGCCAAAATCAAAATTGCCAAAATGCAACCATTTAACATTTCTGAAAAGTTGAAGCCAAGGATTGCATATTTTTGCTAAAAATTGTGCTGGTTTACTATAAGATGCTTGTGGAATCCAAGTAAGAAAAATTCTTATAAAGCAAAGTAAATTGTATATAGAAACAATCGCTGCTAAAGTTCTAAAAACGTAAGACATAAATCAAAAATCTCCCAAATTCTATGCTAACCAAGCGTCTTTTACCAAAGGAACATCTTTTACTCTTTGCAAAAATTCTTTGTCATTCGGCGTGCTAAGTTGTGCATTTGCTTTTACAATATATTGTTTGTCAGAAATATCTAAGTGCAAATATACTGAACAATTACCAGAAACGCCAAATAAAAATTCTTTCAAAGGTGCAATGTCGCGGATTGAATTGATATTTTTTTCTAACTGAATGTGCATTTGCGTAATTGCTTTTTGCTGAAGTTTGTTTGCATCTTCAAGAGAATCAACAATAAAACTTGGAGTTTCGCGACTTGCGTCAACTTTTCCCTTAAAAGCGTAAACTTCTTCTTCTTTTAGCGAATCTTTTAGAGTTTCCCAAACTTTTGGAAAGAAAGTTAAATCAATTTCGCCCTTAAAATCAGCAAGTTTTGCAAAAGCCATTTGTGTGCCTTTTTTTGTCATAATTGGATGCAAACCTTGCAACATTCCAAGTGCAATATAACTTGTTTCAAAATTTTTTGAAGCCCAAGATGATCTTCCGCTTGCTGCAAACGCTTCTTTTTCTGCTTTGGAATTTTGAGCACAACGTTCGATGGTTTCGCTGTTACAAGTTACGACAGTTTCGATTGCTTTTCGCCAGTCGTCAAGTGGATGCCCTGAAACAAAACAGCCAATTAACTCTTTTTCCATATTTAACTTTTCCATTTTTGGAAAATCAGGAATAATTTCGTACTTAAAATCAACAAATTCTTTTAGTCCTGCGTCTTCAAACAAACTGATTTGTCCGTTATCTGAACCAGCGTGCTTTTTTTCTTCATATTCCATCGCTTTTTCGTAATTGAAAACTAAAGTGGCACGATTTTTATCTAAATTATCAAAAGCGCCGGTTTTTACGAGAACTTCAATCGCTTTGGAATTTAAAACGCGTTTTGTTTTTGAATTGTCGATATTTCCGTTTTCGTCAACGCAAGGTTCGCTTAAAAACAGACAACGACTTAAAAAATCTTCAAAACTTTTAAAAGGTCCGTGAGCGTCGCGTTCTTTTACGATTGCAGCCGAAGCTCCTTCGCCCATTCCTTTGATTCCTCGAAAGCCAAAGACAATGTGTCCGTCAACAACATCAAAAATTGAATCTGAACGATTTATGTCTGGCGGATCAACTGGAATTCCCATTTTTCTAGCTTCTTCTATATAAATTGGAAGTTTATCTGTGGACGTAATTTCGTTTGTAAGGTTTGCTGCCATAAATTCTGCTGGTTTGTTCGCTTTAAGCCAACCAGTTCTGTATGCGAGAACAGAATATGCCGCTGCGTGAGATTTATTAAATCCGTAGCCCGCAAAAGGAATCATAATTTCAAAAATGTCGTCTGCGTGTTCTTTTGTAAAGCCTTGTGTTATTGCACCTTTTTCAAAATCGACTTTTTTCTCCATCATAACTTCAGGCTTTTTCTTTCCCATTGCACGACGGAGCATATCTGCTGCACCAAGCGAAAATCCCGCAATCTTTTGAGAAACCTGCATAATTTGTTCCTGATAAACCATAACGCCGTAAGTTTCTTTCAAAATTGGCTCAAGGCAAGGATCAGGATAGTGAATTGTTTCTGGATGCCACTTTCCGTTGATGTAATCGGGAATATAATCCATTGGACCTGGACGATAAAGTGCGTTTAAGGCAACTAAATCTTCAAGTTTTTCTGGCTGAAACTGACGCAAAATCTTCTGCATTCCAGGCGATTCAAACTGGAAAACCGCGACAGAATCTCCGCGCTTGAACAAATCAAATGCTTTTTTGTCGGTTTCTGAAACTTTTGAACAGTCAAACAGAGGATCTTCTGGCTTTTTGTGTTTGTTGATGATATTTTCTGCGTATCTGATGAGCGAAAGTGTTTTTAATCCAAGATAATCGAATTTTACAAGTCCGCAAGGTTCAATAATGTCCATTGTGTATTGAACGCCAACTTCGCCAGTTTTAGAATCCTTAAAAACCGGAGCCCAATTTGGAAGTGCAGTTAAACCGATTACCATTCCCGAAGCGTGAAGTCCAGTGTTTCTTTTGCAACCTTCAAGTTTTACAGCCAAATCAAAAAGTCTTTCGTAACGCGGATCGTGACGGAATTCTGCAAGTTGACCGCCGTCTGGAAATTTTTCGTTTGGCGGATCAAAGCAAGTTTTAAGCGTCGCCTTTAAATTTTCTGAAACTTTTGACTTTAACATATTCACTTCGCTAAGCGGAATTCCCAAGGTTCTCCCAACATCAGCGATTACATTTTTTGGTTTTAGAGTTCCAAAAGTAACAATATGCCCAACTTGCGGATCTCCATACAAATCTCGCGTGTGCTGAATAATGTCTTGGCGATAATCGAAATCCATATCCACATCAAAATCTGGCATAGAGACGCGCTCAGGATTCAAAAAGCGTTCAAAAATCAACTTAAATCTAAAAGGATCAATGTCTGTAATTCCAAGCGAATAAGCAACTAAGGAACCTGCCCCCGAACCTCGCCCCGGACCAATTGGAATGTAAGGTTTAGGGCAGTTGTTTACGTTGTCCCAAGTTGATTTTGCCCAGTTAATAAATTCCCAAACAATCAAAAAGTAGCCGGAAAATCCCATCTTAAAAATAATTCCAAGTTCGTATTCTGCACGCTGACGGATTTTTTGCGTAATTTCTGGATATCTTTTTCGCAAACCTTTTTCAACCAAAAATCGCACATAATCGTCTTGATTTTGAGAATAATTTTCGCCGTGAGTTTGAAATTCTTTAGGCAATTCAAAACGCGGAAGACAAGCTTTTAATTCTTCAGTTTTATATTGATGAATTGTTAAGTTGCACATTTTTGCAATTTTAAGCGTGTTCTCGTAAGCTTCAGGCAAATCAGGAAACAAAAGTCGCATTTCATTTTCAGTTTTAAAATACCATTCAGAACGATCGCCCATTTTTTGATGAGCTTCATTCATATTTTTCTTAAAACCAATGCAACGCAAGCAATCTTGAGCTTCTGCATCTTCTTTTTCAATGTAGTGAATGTCGTTTGTTACAACGAGCGGAATGTCAAGTTCGTGAGCAATTTTAATCAGTTTAGGATTTATATATTTTTGGTCAGGCAAACCGTGATCTTGCAATTCAATGTAATAATGATCTGGACCAAACAAATTCTTATATTTTAAGGCAAGTTCTTTCGCTTCGTCGTCTTTATTTGCAAGTAAAAGTTGAGGAAGTTCGCCTGCCACACAAGCCGAGCAACAAATTAAACCTTCGTGATATTTTTCCAAAAGTTCAAAGTCAATTCTTGGTTTTCCGTAGTAAAGACCTTCAGTGTAAGCAATCGAAGAAAGCCAACTCATATTTTTGTATCCAAGATCATTTTCGCAAAGCAAAATTAAATGAAAATAATGAGCGTGACGTTCGCCATCTTCGCCTTTTGATGAATAAGGAACATCGTTTTTTTCAAGATGACTTCCGTAAGCAACATAAAATTCTTCGCCAACAATCGGATTTATACCATTTTTGTGGCACAAGTGTTCAAAATTTAATGCTCCAAACATATTTCCGTGGTCAGTTAAGGCAAGTGCTGGCATTCTAAGACGCTTCGCTTTTGCAACTAAATCGTCAAGTTTCGCACAAGAATCCAAAAGTGAATAATCCGAGTGAACATGTAAATGAACAAAATGTGATTCGGGCGTGCCTTCTGGTGCATCCGGAAAAATTTTATAGTCAGCCATTAAAATCTCCAAATTTTTCTATGATTTTTGTGATTATTTTAGTTTAGCACATTAAAAAATAAATTTTTATGGAATTTGCTTAAATTTTTTGATTTTTTTTGTTGGTGAGCAAAGTCGAATTATTGGAGCGAATTTTTTTAGTTTACACTTATCACGGTGCTTGAGCCTGTCGAAACCACAACATTACTTCTAGTTGTAAAACAAACCGAAACTTTTTGCAGTTTTATGGGCTTTTTTGTGCTAAGACTTCGCCCTAAACAAAACCCGCTTTTCGTGGCTACGCTATCGCTTCGGTGCTTTGCACGCACTAACGTGCCCACTACAATCGGGGCTATGTTCTCAATCTTTCTTGCAATAAAATGACGACAAGGATGTCGCTATAAAACTGCAAATTCTCGTAATCGACACGATGTCGAGAACAATCGGGGCTAAGTCCTCTGTGTTGCTAAAACCGCCATGTTCTTGCTGAACTCGCAACGAAGTTTCAAGCGAAAGTGCATTTTTTTGTTTTCTTATGCAAACAAAATGTTACTTGTCGCCAATTTCGCGGTTTTATGAATAAGTTTTGCTCGAATCTAAAATAATTGATTCCTAAAACTTAAATCATTATATTTGAAGATAAAATCTAAAATCAAAAAATCAAAAATGGAGCAAAAAAATGATTGAACTTGAGCACGTGTCCCGAAAATTTGGGAATTTTAGTGCGGTTGATGACATTAGTTTTTCCATTCAAACAGGAGAAATTATTGGACTTTTAGGTCCAAATGGTGCTGGAAAAACCACAACAATGCGAATGATTTGCGGTTTTCTTGAACCAAGCGGCGGACTTATAAAAATCGACGGAAAAAATGTTTTAGAAAATCCAGTTGAATGTAAAGCGAAAATCGGCTATATGCCAGAAAGTGCGCCACTTTATTCAGATATGATTGTTGCAGATTATCTTGAATATGTCGCAAAAATCGAAGGTCAAAATCCTCAAGAAAAAGTTCCACATTTAGCAGAAATTTGCGGACTTAAAGAAGTAATGTATAAAAATATCAGCGAACTTTCTCGCGGAAACAAACAACGCGTTGGTTTAGCTCACGCACTTATGAACGATCCAGAAATTTTAATTTTAGACGAACCAACTTCCGGTTTAGATCCAAATCAAGTTTTAGAAGTTAGAAATTTAATCAAAAAAATCGGCGAAACACGAACTGTAATTATTTCCACACATATTTTGAGCGAAGTTGAAACGCTTTGTAATCGCGTAATTATTATTTCTGACGGAAAAAAAGTTGCGGATTCTCCAACAGACGTTTTGCGTGAACAATTTGGTTCAGATTTAAAAATCGAAATGGAACTTGGAAAAAATAATTCTGATTTTGATGAACAAAAAATCACTTCGGTTTTATCAAGCGTAAATGGCGTAAAATCAGTTTTGGTTTCTAGCGAAAATGATAAATTTTTGGCAAAAGTTTTAGTTCCTTCAAGTTTAGAAAATCGTCCTCTTCTTTCAAAGAAAATTTTTGAAAATGGAATTGATTTGTATTCTATGGAAGTAAAGAAAAATTCTCTTGAAGATGTTTTCAGAAACTTAACAAATGGAGGCGAATAAAATGAATGAAATAAATTCTCAAAAATCCGAAGATTTAAATATCAAAATTTCGGGCGAACAAAATAATGAACAAAATCAAAAATCTTCTGAACAAAAAATTTCCGCTAAACAAAAATCAGCAAAAAAACAAAATCCAACTTTTGTAATTATGAAACGCGAACTTTCTTCATATTTTACAAGTCCAATCGCTTACATTGTTGGAGCATTATTTTTAATAATAACCGGCGTTTTTTTCTTTCCAACTTTTTTTATAAATCGTCGTGCTGATTTAAGAAATTTTTTCAGTTTACTGCCAATCATTTTTTGCTTTTTTATTCCTGCTCTAACAATGCGAGTTTTTAGCGAAGAAAAACGTTCTGGCACAATCGAAACTTTAATGACGCTTCCTGTAAAAACAAGTCAAATTGTTTGGGGAAAATATTTAGCAGCGTTGATTTCAAGTTTAGTTCTTTTATTGCCAACACTTTTTTACGTAATTACTTGTTGCGTTTTTGGCAAGCCAGACTTTGGTCCAATAATTGGCGGATATTTAGGTGCGATTTTTTTAGCGGCTTCTTATTGTGCGATTGGAATTTTTGCAAGTTCAGTTACAAAAAATCAAATTTTAAGTTTTTTTATTGCATTTGCGATTTGCGGAATTTTGACAGTTTTAGGAATTTTTTCAATTTTTATGCCGGGATTTTTAGTAAACGTTTCAAGTTTTATTTCATCAGAAAGTCATTTTGAATCAATTTCTCGCGGAATTATTGACAGCCGAGATGTTCTTTATTTTATTTCGCTAACTGCAATTTTTCTTGCACTCACAATTCAAAGTGTTAAGAAAACTTCAAAATAATTTAAAAAATCAGCAAAACTAGGATAAAAAAAAATGAACAGTAAAAAAAATCAAAATAAATTTTTAACTTGGTTAAAATCTTCTTCGAGCGACATTTGGCTTTTTGTAATTGCTTTAGTTTTATTGAATATGGTTGCATCAAGAGCATTTTTTAGAATTGATTTAACTTCGTCTTCTGCGTTTTCACTTTCTAAGGCAAGCAAAGAAGTTGTAAAAAATCTTGAAGAACCTTTGAACGTAAAAGTTTTCTTTTCGAGCAATTTGCCGTCGCCTTATTCAAACACGCAACAATATGTTCAAGACATTTTAATTGAATATAAAAACGCAGCAAATTCAAATTTTACTTACGAATATTTTAATATGGACAAAGATGAAAATGTTCAGCAAGCAATGAATTACGGTTTGAATCAGTTGCAAATTCGCGAAGTAAAAAATAATGAAGTTGGATTTAAAAATGCTTTTATGGGAATTGTTTTAACTTACGCTGACCAAATTGAAGTTCTTGACGGTTTAACAAGCAACGACGGACTTGAATATAAAATTACAACTACAATCGGAAAAATTATTGCAAACACAAATATTCTTTCAGGATTAAATTCGAATGTAAAATTGACTTTTTATAAATCAGAAAGTTTAGCGAATTTGAATTTAGGAAATTATTCTCAAATTGATTCGATTGTAAATTCTGCTTTTGAAGAAGCAAATAAAAAATTTGAAGGTCGATTAGAATTTGCTCAAGAAAATCCAAATCAAGAAGAAGCGGACGAACTTGCTGAACGTTTTGGTCTTGCTCCAATCGTTTGGAATTCTCGAGATGGCACAACTGGCAAAGGTTCTTTAGGTTTAGTTCTTGAATATGATGACAAATTTAGAGTTTTGCCTTTTGTTCCTCAAAATATGATTTTTCAATATGTAATTTCAGGCTTGGATAATCTTGCAGAAAATATTAGCGAAAATGTTCAAGCGTTGGTTTCTAAAACAAGCGATGTTGCTTACGTTACGAATCACGGAGAACTTAATTTAGAAGATTCAAGAGAAGGTGCGGCGAATTTTGAAAAACTTTGTTCTGACACATATTCATTAAATTCTTTGGATTTAAGCACGCAAGAAATTCCTTTAGGAATTAAAACGATTATTATTAACGGACCAAAAACTTCTTTTAGCGAAGAAGAACTTTATAAAATCGATCAGTTTTTAATGAAAGGCGGAAACTTAATGCTTTTCTTAGATCCTTATGAAGTTGTAGAAAGTCAGTCGCAATATTCTCAATATCAGCAACCGCCTCAGTATGTTCCAATTAGAACTGGCTTAGAAAAACTTTTGTCAAGTTACGGAATTGAATGTGGCACAAATTATGTTTATGACGAAAATTGTTATTCGCAAAATAATCAGCAATATGGAAAATTAAATTTCAATTTTATTCCGATGCTTCAAAAAGATTCTTTAAATCAAAAAAATCCAATTACAAAAAATTTAGGTTACGTTCTTTTGATGCAAATGGGTTCGCTTGATTTTTCTAAAGCTCAAGAAAATAAAAACTTAAAAACCACAATTCTTGCATCTTCATCTTCAAAATCTTGGACAGTTTCTGAGCAAATTATTTTGAATCCGCTTTACATTCAAGAACCTTCCGACAAAAGTGCATTTTCTTCTTATGATTTGATTGCTTTGCTTGAAGGAAAATTTACAAGTGCTTACGAATCGTCTCCAAATTTTAGTTCGGAAAATCAAAATCAAAATCAGCAAAGCGAAAATTCTTCGAGCGAAAATTCAAATACGATGAATGTAAACACGCACTTAAAATCAAGTTCACAAAACGGAAAAATTTTTATAGCAAGTTCTTCATTTATTACAAGTCCGCAACTTGTTTCTGGCGATGGAAGTGAACCAATCGAAATTTTGCTTAGAAACGCAGTTGATTATATGAATGGCAATGAAGATTTTTGTGCTATGAGAACTAAAACTTTAAGTTTGAACACGTTAAAAGATGCTCCGCTTGCTTTAACTGAATTTGCAAAATATTTTAATGAATTTGGACTTGCAATTTTAGTTGCACTTTGCGGATTGTTTGTATTTTTGGCACGAAAAAATCATCGAGAAAAAATCCGACTTCAATATAATCCAGATGATTCTCGCATTCAAAACTAAAACTTGAGGAAAAAAAATGAAAGAAAAAAATACATTTTCTAAAGTCAGAAAAATTTCGCTTATTGCAATTATTCTTGTTCTCGCTGTGATTTATATTTGTCAAGTTAATTTTACAGGCAAATCTAAAATAAAAACTTTAACGCTTAATGAAGAAATTGATTCTTTGCAAATAAATGATTTAAAAATTTACAAAGAAAATGGAACTTGGGTTTTGGGCGAAAAAAAATATACGGCGAACGAAACTAAAGTTGAAAATCTTGTGAACGACGTAAAAGAAATTAAACTTTTGGGAACAGCGAGTTCTTCGCAAAAAAATGCTGAACGTTATGGTTTAGGCGATGAAGAAAAAATTTTAGTTCAAGCGTTTTCTGGCGAAAAACTAATTCGCACAATTTTGGTTGGAAAAAATACATCTACAAATAGCCAAAGTTATATTTGCGTTGACGACAAAAATGCAATTTATCTTGCACAAAATGCACTTCACACAAATTTTAGCGTGAATATTGATTCTTTGCGTAAAACTGAAATTTTTAATATTGATTCAAATTCTATTCTTGAACTTGATTTGTCGTCCGAAAAAGGAAATTTTGTCTTGGCAAAAAATATTGCTCAAGGTTCGAGCGAAGTTTCTGAAAGTTCTTGGAATCTTGTAAAATCAGAAAATTCTGAACTTAAAGTAGGCGACGTTTTGGATAATCAAAAAGTTGATTCTTGGATAAAAAGCATTTCAAATTTGCAAGCGAGTAAATGGCTTAGTGATGATTTTGCTTTGCCGGAACTTTCTGATGTTTCTTTAAAAATTATTACAAGCACAAAAACTTATTCACTTGATTTGTATTTTCAAGATGATGAACAAGAAATAACTGCTTTTTCAATCGAAAGTCCTTATGCGTTTAAGATTCAATCTTATGTTGCAAATAGAATTAACAAAGATTTCGCTGAGTTAAAATAAAATAAAATTGTCATGCTGAACTTGTTTCAGCATCAGTAAATAAAAATATAAAAAATACACTTTTGGCAAGAACACTTCTTTGAAAAACGGCTTCCGCACTCACTTCGTTCGTTTGTGCAGATGTTTTTAATAGGGCGAACCTTGTTTCCGTGCATTTTTTTTATTTTATAAATCGCTTAAGGATAATGAAAAAACTTCGTCTTCGGTTAAAAATCGCCAGTCGCCAGTTTTTAAGTTTTTATCTAATTTTAAGTTTCCCATTTGGACGCGTTTTAAGTAAACAACTTCGTTTTCAAACTCAAGAAACATTCGCTTTACTTGATGAAATTTTCCTTCGCTGATTGTAAGATGGCAAGTTTTTTCGCTTAAAAATTCTAAAACTGCTGGTTTAGAAATAAAAGATTTTTCGTTTGCGTAAGAAGAAATTTTAAAACCTTGAGCAAATTTTTCTACGTAAATTTTTTGTTCTTCTTGGAAAACGCAATTTTTTAATTCAAGAAAATATTTTTTGCTTATGTGAAAATCTGGCGAGCAAAGTTTGTGCGACAAGTTTCCGTTTGTTGTAAAAATCAAAAGTCCTTCTGTGTCTACATCAAGTCTTCCAACTGTGTGAAGTTTTGGAAGTTCACTCTGACTTAAAAATTCTTGTGGCAAAAGTGAAAAAACTGTTTTGTAATTTTTGTCTTTTGCTTGAACTGTGCTACAAATAAAATTTTTAGGTTTATTCATTAAAATATAAATGTCGTTTTTTAAATTGATTTTTTTGTTGTCGATTGAAATTTCGTCTGTAAAAAGAGAAATTTTTGTTCCGCTCGTAAAAATTCTTTTTTCGTTTACTTGAACATTGTGATTTTGTAAAAATTTTCTGATTTTTCTAAATGAATAAAGTTTTCTGCGTGCAAAAATATTGTCAATTCTTTCGTAAAATTTTGGCATTTTTTTTAAGTGATTTATGCTGATTTTATAAAATTCGTCTCATTTTATGGATTTATATAAAATTCTTCAAGGAAGTTTTTATGGTTTCAAATTGTTAGCACAAAAACATAAAACTGCAAAATATTTCAGTTTATAAGTAGCAACAAGGACGATGCGTTGTCCTCTAGTAAGCAGAGAGTTTTTTAAGAATTTGCGAAGCAAATTCTCAAAGGGTTGCAGTTTTATGGCGACATCCTTGTCGCCCTTTTTCTGCAAGCAAGATAGAGGACTTAGCCCCGATTGTAAGGGCGAGCGTAAGCGAGTTCTGGAGCGAAGTGGAAGAATGAAGGCGAATGCCGAAACCCTGAAAAGCGGGTTTTGTTTGGGGTGAAATCTTAGCACAAAAAGTCCTTAAAACTGCAAAAAGCTACGGTTTGATTTTGCAACTGAAAGTTGTGTTGTGGTTTCGACAGGCTCAACCAACGTGTTAAGTCAATAACAAAATTCGCTCCAATGGTTCGATAAAAACTCTTGAAACTTCGTTGCGAGTTCACCAACCGAATCAAAAAATAAAGAATTTCAACTTGCATCTTATAAGTTTAACTTAGCAATGACAAAATCTTGCGTTTAGTGTAAAATAATTTTTATGAAAGGAATTATTTTAGCTGGTGGTTCCGGCACAAGACTTTATCCACTTACAAGTGCGGTTAGTAAACAAATTCTTCCAGTTTACGACAAGCCAATGATTTATTATCCTCTGAGCGTTTTAATGCTTTCTGGAATTAGAGAAGTTTTAATTATTTCTACACCACGCGATTTGCCAACTTTTAAGGAACTTTTTGCTGACGGTTCTTGGCTTGGAATGAAATTTGAATACGCTGTTCAAGATAAGCCTCGTGGACTTGCAGATGCTTTTATTGTGGGCAAAAAATTTATTGGAGATGACAGCGTTGCTTTGGTTTTAGGTGACAATATTTTTTACGGTCAAAGTTTTTCAGCAAGTTTAAAAAATTCTGCTTTAAAGATTCAAAATCAAGGTGGAGCGGTAATTTTTGGTTATTACGTAAAAGATCCAAAAGCGTACGGCGTTGTAGAATTTGATTCTAGCGGAAAAGTTTTAGGAATTGAAGAAAAGCCTCAAAATCCAAAATCAAATTATGCTGTTCCGGGACTTTATTTTTATGATAATTCTGTAATTCAAATTGCTGAAAATGTTAAACCTTCTGCTCGTGGCGAAATTGAAATTACGAGCGTAAATAATGCTTATCTTGAAAAAGGCAAACTTTCTGTAGAATTGCTTGGTCGCGGAATGGCTTGGCTTGACACAGGAACTTACGATGGCTTAAAAGAAGCGGGCGACTTTATTGCAACAATTCAAAAAAGGCAAGGAATGTAT
>CAZLXK010000034.1:0-16000 GCA_964563305.1 uncultured Treponema sp. | reverse complement strand
GTACTAAGTGTTAGCAGATTGCTTCATCGATTTAACTTCTCGCAATGACACGTTAAATGTCGCTTGTGCTAAGTGTTGATGCGAGTTTTGTTTATAAAATTCGGTTAAACCATCTCTTAGTTACTTTAGCTTTTTTCCCCAGTAAGTTGTGCAAGTATAATTTTTCTGGTATGTACCTGCGTTAAGTCCTGCGTAAATCAAGGTTTCTTTTCTTCTTTTTGGACGAGCTTCCCAGTTAAGACCTCGCTGAACTACGAGAATTACGCCACCGTTGGTTAAACTTGAGTCTGTTATGGTGAGGTAGCCGGTCGTGCTGTCAAAAGTCCAAGTTCCGTTAAAGGCATCGCCTGAACAAGTGCCGGAGCCGTTGCCTGTTGAAGAATCAGAGTCAGTAAGGGTAAAAGTTAAATCTGTGGATTCATCTTGTACGCTATACTGATATTTAAGTTCAATATTTTGCCAAGAACCTGCAATTTCGCTTGCTGTTATTGCACTCTGTTCCACGCCAGCGTAGCGTTCTGGAGATGCGACTGGCCAGAGATTTGTTTTATCGTTTACATTGGCAGGGCACCAAATAATGCGGCGAACATGTCCCATCATGTTTGCGTTGGCATAAGCGTTGTTATTTGTGTCTGCGGGGAGACGTGCTTGGCTTGCATAAAACCAGTTGTCGTTTTCATCATCAAAAACTGTGCAGTGGCTAATTCCAACCCAGCCATGATCATCGCCAAATTTATATGGATGAGTGACGATAGGAAAACAAACGCCTGTGCCGCTTCCACTGTTCACAGCACCACGTCCACAAATGTCTTCATATCCAGAGTCTGGGCTTGTAGAGCGAACAACTCGTGTATGATAAGGAACATCGAGACCGTCATTCGCAAAGAACATATAGTAGTAGCCGTTTCTGTAAATTACATCGGGACCTTCAGAACCTTGCCAGCGGTTGGTTGAATCGCTTGCAGCACCACGCTTGTAAACACGAGTACCGTATCCGTTTGTGGCAAGTTCACTTGAACCGTCGCCTCCTTTAGTAGTTGCCACTTCTGACCAAGGATTTCCCATGTTTAAGTCGCTATTACCAGTTGAAGCATCTAAAACTTTGCCAGTTTCAGGGTTAATCTGAACGCAAGCAAATCCGCAGTGCCAAGAGCCATAAATTAGCCAATGATTGCCACTTGCATCTATAAAGTAAGCGGGATCGATTGCGTTGTAATAGTAGTATGCTGACCAGTTGGATGTGGAACTTCTTGACCAACCTGTTGCTCCTGCATCAGTTGAAGAGCAGACAACAAAGCCTAAGTCCGTCCACTTGTTACTTGCAGGGTCGGTGGTTTCCATAACGCCAATAAATGCTCGCTCTCCCCAAGATGAATCAAAATTCGCAGTAGTTGCAACTTTTCCAGTTTTTATGTAGTTATCAACAACAATGCTGTAGTACATGCGGAACTTTGTTGTTCCGTTCACTGTGATTTTCTTAACACAAGGTGCCCAAAAGCCCCAACTGACTTGGTTCATAGCAAGTTCTTCTGTTCCGCTGTCAACACCGCTTGATGTTCTGTAGGTTTTTAGTTTTTCAAGAATCCAGGTTTTAACTGTTTTAGTCAAATTTTCGTCCATAGAAGGACCAATCCATTCCCAGTTTATCAAATCCTTTGAGCGACGGGCAAAAAAATGGCCCTTAGCGTCTGTATGATAAGTAGTACCGTCGTAACCTGTAGCATCAGTAGATGATGTAGTTGTTGTGTCGTGGGCATTTCCATAAGAAGCGTCTGTCTGGTACATGTAGTAGTAACCGTCAGTCCACTTTGCAACTGTTGGGTCGTGAACATTTGCGAGATTCCATTCTGACCTTTTAGACCAGTCTGCTAAATCGTCACCAGTGAAAGTGTAATCGTCGTTGTAGGTGGGATATTTATTTGAAAAACTTGAAGAAGAAGTGCCGCTATTGTCTCCGCCAGTAGAAGTAGGACAAGCGGTAAGAAGTACTAGCACAGATGTAAAGGCTAATGTGGATAAGAGAATCTTACGTTTTGTTTTTTTCATATTGCAACCTCTGTTAATTAGTTTTTTTAAGTTATGAACTGTTTAATAAATTTAAGACTTAGCGGTCATTAAATGTTTCGATCTTCTGATTTAACCGCGATTTTATAAAAAAAACTGCCCTTACGTTATAAAACCTAAGGGCAGATAATGTTTTTGTACTAAGAGTTAGCAGATTGCTTCGTCGCTTTCGCTTTTCGCAATGACACGTTAAGTGCCACTTGTACTAAGTATTGATGGTTGCAAATACAAGCACCGCCACTATCAGCTTAGTACCAGAATGTTAATCCTAATGGGATTCGCCAACAAATTGCTTGGTTTGTAGAACTTGTTTTGTAGTAAGTGTACTGAATTTCTACACCAGTTCTTGCAAATCCGTTTGAAAAGTTCTTCTGTACATAAGGATAAGCATAAGCACCAATATATCGACCAGCACTTCCAGAAGTGGGAGTTGCAGCCGCTCCCATGTAGTTCCAGTTGTAAGTAATAAGGTCAGAACACCATTGATCATCTCGAGAAATCATTCCGCCGTTTGCATCTTGACCGTACATTAAGTAAGTTTCAAATCCAAAAGCGTAAGGAGTTCCTGCAAAGTTATGAGTTCCATTTACAGTGAATACATTTTCAAAAGCCATTTCATCAACAGCAATATAATGTGGTCCATAGAAACCGAACTTGTCGCCAATATTGAATTTCCAACCCAAAACTTGACTTGGCAAACTGATAGAAACGCCACTCATAGAAGCAAAACTTGTTGCAGTCCATTCTTTTCCAGTTGATGTATTTGTTTCGTCAACAGAAACGCCTCTCCAGCGGAAATCTGTCCAAACAAGTGCTGGAATTCCTGGAATTGTTGTAGGCATATCAACTTGCAAAAATGCTTCGCCGAACATACTCTTAGTAAAATCTGTGCCGCTTGTGCTAGACATAGAATAAGTACTTGGACGAACACCAAAGTTGAACGTTAAGTTTGGACGCATCCATTTATAACTTCCCATAAATTTTACAGCCTTGTACATATTCTTCCAAGAATTGAAGTTTGTAAAATCGCTTGTTAAAGGACTGATTGGGAATCCTACGATTGCTCTAAATCCTACGAGTGCTCCATTAAGAACGCTCATATTTGGAATCCACTCAACGCCAGTAAAGTTTGTGTTGCCAGCAGAACCACGCATTGCCAAGTTGTCAATATGAACTCCGCCCGCATAACCAGCATTTACATAACCTGCGTTAAATCCGTTTGTAGCAAAGTTTCCTGAGTAAAATCTTAACTGATCGCCCCAAAATTTTGTAACTAAGTAAGCCTGATAAATTGAAGTAGAAGCCCAAGTGCCAGTTCCTGTAGTTCTATCTGGGAACATTGTAACGTTATGATACCAAGAACCAATACCACTTCCGAGCCAAGTTCCAGTGTGGAATTCTACATTTTGTACAACTGCGTCTACATTCAAAAAGTGAATACCGTTTTGGCTAGGACCTAATTCTGCAATAACATCACTTGGAGTAATATCGCCGTCGCCAGTTTTATAAATTTTTTGTTCTGCTGCTGTACTTGTAAAGTCTACATAACCACCAATGTGAATTTGTGCAAAGGCAGTTCCTGCAAAAAGTAAGGCTACAGAGCCAAGTATTATTTTACGTAATTTCATTCTGTTGCCTCCTTATTCCGCACTCTGATTTTTGTAATTTTCATATTTTGTGTTAGCACCATCATCATCAACTGCAACATCTATAACAAAATACTTCATTTTATAATCGCCATAACCACCATTAGCCCAAGTGTCTGTAGGATGAATACAGTAAATGCCAGAATCAGCAATGTCGTCCATAATGCCTTGAACCCACGCTTTACCAGTAGGGAAGCCAGTATCATGACCACCAAAGCCGTAAGGACTTGTGTCTCCACCGTAAACAGTTACTTTTTCGCCGTTTTTGTAGTAAGTCATAGTGCCTGCATCATAGTCAAAACTTATGGTTATATAACAATCTTCAGCCATAAACTGATCCCATGAGCCGTTGTTAGCAGCACATCCCCAAGCATTTGCAACCCAAACTTTGTTATTGCACTTATGAGCACATGTAGTTCCAAAATTTGCACTTAACACTTGGAAAATCATAGACCAGTCTGGACCAGATACTTTGCTAGTTCCTAATCCACTTAAAAAGAAAGAAATACTCAATCCGTCTTCTTCTACGTCCCATTCAGTACCGCCAGAAAGTTTTGCTCCATTTAATGGCTCTAAAACAGAATCTTGTGGTACATATCCTGCGTTTACAAAAGGCAAAGTTTCAACTTTATAATCTGCTTCTGCATAAGGTGCCTTTAGTGACTCAGGAATTTCTAGATCACAGCCTGCCAATGCAAGCATAAAGAATGCAGCGATGGCAGAGCAAAATTTAATTTTTTTCATTACTCGTGCCTCCTGTGACCTTAGAACGCGAATGTGAGTCCAACAGGAACTCTGTAACTTAAGCAAGTATTTTTAACTGAACTTGTAGCAAATTGTGTGTAGCAAACTTCTGCACCAATTCTTAAAGCACCATTGCTAAAATTAACTTTGAAATATGGGCAAGCATAAGCACCTAAATATGTTGTAGCACCAGTTCCAGGAGCTGTAGCACAAGCCATATCGTTAAATGTCATTGTGATATTGTCATCGTCAGCAACATAAGCAGAATTGTTGATTTTTCCACCTACAAATCCTGTTCCGTTAGCATCTGCACCAAACATTCCAGCAAGGTCAGCACCTACGCTAAAGATTGTTCCAGGGAAAGCATATTCAGCATTTACAGCAAGCATATCCCAAAGTGCTTTTTCATCAGTTTTAAGATAATCGTCGTCTGCATAGAAGAATCTGTCTTCTACAGAAAGTGTCATATCGTTGTCTAAAAGTTTTGTGCTTAAACCAATTTGACCATAATGAGCCATTGCTAAGTGATTTACAGTTTCGTTTGCTGAATTAACATAAGAAGCATCTCTGTAGCGAGCATCATAACTTACAGTTAAGTCAAACATATCCAAAAGTCCAGGAATTACGAATTGCAAATAACCTTCGCTGAATGCAGATTTTGTAAAGTTTTCTGTGTAAGTAGCCATTGTTCCGCTTCCTACAGCGTCAATTCCGTCATAGAATGTTCCGTAGCGATAACCAGCGTTAACTGTGATTGCAAAATCAGCAACTGGGAAAGTGTAAGTTGCAGCAACTTTTCCTTTTTTGTAAAGATTTTTCCACTGATTGTACGCTTCGTTATAATGTTCACCGTTGCCCATAACTGGAAGAATTGGTAAACCTGCAAAAATACGAAGTCCAGGAGCAAAATTTGGAGCGTATTCAACGCCAGTTAAGTAAGGACCAAATGTTGAATCTGCAAGGTTTGAAATTGACTGATCTTCTACAACATAACCTGCTTGAATCATATCATCGTTAAAATCTTCGAATTTACCAATTTTAACTTTAAGTTGATTGTCTAAAAATCCTACGCTCATATTTCCTTTGTAGAAATGAGTGTTATAAAGGTCAGAAAAATCGTAATAATCGCTTTTAGTTCCACCATCAGCATTAAAGTAAAGTCCAAGTTCAAAAGCGAAATTTGCTGCACTTGCATTTACATCTACAGTGAAATTTCCATCTGGATCGTAGCCAGCAGTTGGATCTGTGTTTGATTTAATGCCGTTTGTGTTAGAAAAATCTTGCTGAACGCCGTAAGTTGTAAAGTCAACCGCCGAATGAAATGAAACTTGTGCCATAGCACCACAAATTGTAAGTGCACCAACTGTAAGTGCACTAAGTATTTTATTTATTTTCATAGTGTATTTTTTCTCCTTAGATTTTTGGATTTAGAGACTATTCTTTATCCTTGAGGACAACCATATAAGAACCATCGCAGTTAAGGTGCCAAGTAATGCCTGATTTTGCTGTATCTGTTTTTGGTGTAAATTTATAAATTTGTGTCCAAGTGCTAAGTGCAGAATCGTTTGATGTACAAGTAAATGTAAGAGATTCTGTAGTATATTCAACTACAACTTTAACTAAAGCGCCTACATGGATTGCACTATTCCAAGAAGCCCAGTCAGTAACTGTTGTTGAATGTGTAGAAGTATCATAATCCCAATCCGCAGCTACAGTTCCAGATCCAGCATAATTCCAACCATAGTTATCTGCACGCAAAGTTACTCCACTAGCACCCCAGAATTCAATTAAGAAATTGTTCCAGTTCTCAGCACCGCTTCCGTAGTTTACAAAATAAAGTGTTTGTGTGTTTCCTGCAGCAAGAGCGTAGTCTTTTCCAGCAACCCACGATGCTGAATAATCAGAAGCCCCTACTTCGTAGTCTTTTGCAACAGAAACAAGTTCAGTTCCTTTTACTCCCAAGTTGTAGAGAGCCGCTACAGATACGCCCGCGTTGTAGAGATCCGCTCCGTCAGTTTTGTCTGTTACATCTACTGTAATAGATACGTCGCTGTAAGTAATTGTTACTTTGCTGTTGCTTACTGTACCGAATGTTGCTTCGCTTAAGTTAATGTCTTTTGTACTACTATCTGAATAGGTGGCAGTAAATTGTGCTGTGCTTGCATAAAGTGCTTTTGTTCCGCCGTTATAAGTGTAAATTGTAACGCCATCTTTTAACGCAATGCCTGTAACTTTTAATGTTACTTCAACATCGTATGTTGCTTTTACAGCGTCGCATGCTTTTCCTAAACTTGTTTTGCCGTAAGAAACTGTTACTGTTTTTGTTCCTACACTTGATGTATCAACTGCACTTACTGTAACATCATCGCTTACATCTTGAGTTGAATCATCTACATAAGTTGCAGTTACTTTTAATCCGCTAAATGAAAAGTCTGTATTAATAACGAACTCTTTTGTAGCTTCTGTTGTGTCTAGTGCAATGCTTTTTACTGCGTAACCATTTGTGCTAGAACGTTCGCTTTCATTGTTTAATGTTAAACCATCGCAGCCTGTCATAGTCATTGCCACAATAGCAGTGGCGGCAACAACACCTAAAATGAACTTTGTTTTTTTCATGTTCATTTTCCTCCTAATTTTGTATAAAACTTTTTAAGTTGGCCTTTTTGAGTTTTAAGCCAATTTTTTTTGTTTGTCTTATGTCGACATTGTTATTCGCTAACGTCGCTAGAAACTTCGTTGCGAGTTCTAGTCAACACTCTGTTATTGACAGATTCCGAAACGAGTTCGGAATGACAAGTCCACTTAGTGACCAAGTCCGTCATCCTGAACTTGTTTCAGGATCTGTTAAATAACAAAAGCGTCGCTTAGCAAATCCAAGTGTCAGTCGATGTTTCGCTATCGCTCTAGGTGAAACACTGTTATTGACAGATTCCGAAACGAGTTCGGAATGACAAGTCCGCAAATAAAACAAACTTTTAATAAAAGAACCCTCTTTTATTTTTGAAATATCGTATAACGACTTTTTTATGCCGTCAACATTTTTTTTGAAACTTTTTTGATATACAACAGTTTTTATTGATATAGTAGGGAATTATTTTTAAAATTTTTGTTAATTTTCTAGTATTTTGAATAGCAAATTTGCGGTTTTTTGAGGATTTTTTTGTAAAATTCTTGTTTTTTATGATAATTATCAGAAACTTTTTAAATATTTGAATGTTTATATTTATTTTTTGAGTTTTTTGTAAATTTTTAGATGATTATCAATTTTTGTTGATAAAGTAGGCAGTTTCTTGTGCTAACCTTGCAGTTTGTGCGAGAAAGCGCGGGCTTGTTGCAGGAAGAGGGGGCGGTTTTATAACAAAGTTGCGGTTTCTATTTATTTACTGCAAGAAGTTTCAGTTTATAAAGAGCGACAAGGATGTCGCGTCATTTCACTTAAAGTAAGAGATGCGTTAAGAATTTGCTTTGCAAATTCTTAACTTTATATTTTTGCATCCGTGCAAAAATATAAACGACTTAGCCCCGATTGTTCTTGACCTCCTGTCAATTACGAGAATTTTCTCTTCGCGAAAATTCTCAAAGTCTTCTAGCATTTACGGCGACATGCTCGAAACTTCGTTGCAAGTCCCGTGTCGCCATCTTCTGTCAGCTATAAAATTTTCTTCAACAAAAAAGCTTAGCCCCGATTGTAGCGATTGCCGAAGGCAAGTGCAAAGCACCGAAGCGATAGCGTAGTCGCGGAAAGCGGGATTTGTTTAGGGGCTGGCGGTTTGCTCGAGAAAGTTTTGCTAAAAAAAGTAAAGTGTGCTCCAAAAGAAACAAAAAATTCTTCAGTTAAAGCCTCAGAATGACGGTTTTTACAAACATTGATATTCACTAAAAAAATCAATAAAATATGTTAACTATGGATTTACTTAAAAAACTTGAAGAACTTTCTGAACGTTATAAAGTGGTTTCGCAGGAAATTAGCGACCCGAACCTTGTTAAAGATCAAAAAAAATACAAAGACACAATGCGAGAAAATCAGTATTTGCAAGATTTAATGGAACTTTACGGCGAATACAAAAAAATTTTGTCTGGAATTGAAGACGCAAAACTTATGATTACGCAAGAAGACGACGCTGAAATGAAAGAAATGGCTCGCGAAGAACTTAAATCTTTGGAAGAAGAGCAACCTAAACTTGAAGAAAAAATCAAACTTAAACTTATTCCGCCTGATCCTTTGGACGAAAAAAATATTATTTTGGAAATTAGAAGTGCCGCTGGTGGAGATGAAGCGAGTCTTTTTGTGCGCGATATGTGGGAAATGTATTGTCATCTTTGCGACAGAAAAGGTTGGAAGTACGAAACGATGGAAGCTCAAGAAACTGAAGTTGGCGGTTTTAACAAAATTGTCACTTCAATTCAAGGAAAATTTGTTTACGGAACCTTGCGCTTTGAAAGTGGAGTTCATCGCGTGCAGCGTGTGCCGGTTACAGAAAGTCAGGGACGATTGCAAACTTCTACAGTTACGGTGGCGGTTTTGCCAGAAGCCGAAGAAGCGGACATTAAAATAAATCCGGGCGATGTTCGTGTTGACGTAATGCGGGCTGGCGGTCCGGGCGGTCAGTGCGTTAATACTACAGATTCAGCGGTGCGACTTACTCATATTCCTACGGGGATTGTTGTTATTCAGCAAGATCAGAAAAGTCAAATTAAAAATAAGGAAAAGGCTTGGCAGGTTTTGAGAGCAAGACTTTTTGATTTGGAACAGTCAAAACTTGACGCTGAACGTTCGGCAAACAGACGAAGTATGGTAGGTCACGGCGATCGTTCTGAAAAAATTAGAACTTACAACTATCCGCAAGACAGAGTTACTGATCACAGAATAAATTTGAGCGTTCACAATTTGCCTTCGTTTATGATGGGAAATATGGACGAAATGCTTGACGCTTTAAATGTTTACGCAAAAGAAGAGCAGTTTAATTCTCTCGATGTTTGATTTTTTTTGACTTTTGAACGGTTACTGAGCAACGTCGAAGTATTGGAGCAATTTTTTTTATTTTGAGCGTACACTTTTTTGTGCTAAGCGTTAGACCTAAACAAAACCGCCCTTCCGCCCTTCCGTTTTCACTCCATTCTCTGCAAAATCTTGTCACCCTGAACTTGTTTCAGGGTCGGTCACTGCAATAAATTACAAAAACTTGCAAACATAACGGTCACTTTTGCAGAGAACGCCTAGGGCGGTGCTACACGGCGGGCTAAATTCTCTGTCGCTGTGGCAGAAGATGTTTTGCTTGTACTCAACATGACAAGATAAGTTCCACTTAGCACACGTTACTTCAAAAACTGACGGTTTAATAAGAGATGGCGACAAGGTATTTGCAACGAAGTTTGCTTGATGCTTCGCTGCATTTTCCCAAGCAACTTGCAACGAAGTTTCGAGCAGGTCGCCGTAAGACTGCAAAGACCCCTGAGAATTTTCGCGAAGCGAAAATTCTTGAAACCAACAGGATGTCGGGAAAATTCTCGTAATCGACAGGAAGTCGAAAAATGACAATTCAAGAAGCGAAAATTTTTGGAAAAAATCAATTAAAATCTTCTCCGAGTGCACTTTTAGATTGCGATGTTTTTTTGCAAGAAATTTTAAATTGCGACAAAACAACTTTGCTTTTTAAGAGAGAAACTCAACTTTTACCAGAACAAGAAAAAAAATTTATGAGTTTTCTTGAAAAGCGAAAATCTGGTTTGCCAGTTGCTTACATTGTTGGTCACAAAGAATTTTTTGGCTACGAGTTTTACGTTTGCCCTAACGTTTTAATTCCCAAACCAGACACAGAAATTCTTGTAGAAAAAGCAATTTTTTATGCTAAAGAAATAATTTTTGGTGGCAAAAAACAAATTTCTAATCAAAAATCAGCGGAAAATTATAAAAATCAGCAAATTGAATCGGCTAAAAATCAGCAAAAAATCAAAATTTTAGATATGTGCACAGGAAGCGGCTGCGTTGGAATAAGCGTTTTAAAATTTTTGAGTGAAAATTGCAAAATCAAACTTGAAAATTTAAATTTGACTCTTGCTGACATTAGCGAAAAAGCGTTAACGGTTGCTCAAAAAAATACAGAATCACTTTTAAGATCCGAACAAAAAAAATGCGTTTCCTTTGTAAAAACAAATCTTTTTGAAAATATAAAATCAAATTTTAATTTAATTCTTGCAAATCCGCCTTATGTGCCAAAATCAGAAAGTTTAGAACTTTTAAAAGATGGACGAAACGAACCTTTGCTAGCATTAAATGGCGATGTTGATATTTTTGGAAACTCTACGGGCGAAGAAAATGGACTTGGAATTATAAAAAATCTTGTGCCTCAAGCGTTTAGCCATTTGGATTTTGCTGGCGTTTTTTTATGCGAAACTGGCGAATACAATGCTTTGGAAGCGAAAAATATTTTTGACTCAAGCGGATTTTCTGACACAAAAATTTTCTGCGATTTAGAAGGTCAACTTCGCGTAGTTTTTGGCAGGCGAAACTAACGGTTAACACAAAAAAACAATACACTCCCAGCGAGAACACTCTTGTGCAAAACGGCTTCCTTATATTGTTTTTCTGTGCATTAATTTTTTTGTTGAGGAGAATCTTCCCATTCAACATTTATAATTCTTTGTTTTATATTTGGAATTCTTAAAAATGTAAGACAATCCGCTGTGTGAACAATCAAACCTTTTTTGTGCGAAACGTAAGCGGCAATCGCGTCTCCTGGCTGAGGTTTACAACATTGTGCTAAAGTAAATTGAAAATTTGGACTTCCTTCAACACGAATTTTTCCAGTGTAAGAACGAGCATTTCTTTTAGCTTCACGTTTTTTGCGATTTTCTTCTGCGTGCAGCGAGGCGATTTTTTTAGAATACAAAGAATTTGCTTCGATTGCTTCTTGTTTTTTTGCTTCAAGTTCTTTATCTACAAAAGTCGGATCATTTTCAACAAGCCAACTGTGAATTTTTTGCCTTGCCTTAGAAGTTTTTACGGCTTTTAGTTGACTTTGAGTTGGATGAGCTTGCGGATTTGTTAAAATTTCAACAATTTGAGTGTTTTTTAGTTCCGCAGTTAAAGAAATAATTTTTCCGTCAGCTTTTGCACCAACAATTTTTTGTCCAATATCAGAATGAATTGCGTAAGCAAAATCAATCGCGTTACTTCCGGCGGGCAATTCTTTTACATCACCCATCGGCGTAAAAACATAAATACTGTCGCCCAAAAGTTCATTTTTAAGTTCATTAAAAAACGATTCGTCACTTAAATCTTCATCACGAAGTGCTCGCAACTGATTTATAATGCTCAAATCTTCAGCCTTAACCATATCGTGATTTGTGCCTTTTTTATAAAGCCAATGCGACGCAACTCCATGTTCAGCAACATTATGCATTTCTTGCGTGCGGATTTGAATTTCAAGCGGTTTTCCTTCGCAAATTACAGTTGTGTGCAAAGATTGATAACCGTTTGCTTTTGGCATTGCAATATAATCCTTAAATCTGCCTTCCATTGGCTTCCACAAACCGTGAACAATTCCTACGAGCGTATAACATTCGCTTGGCGTAGAGCAAATAATTCTTAAAGCAAGCAAATCATAAAGTTCATCTGCACCTTTATTTCGCTTTCTCATTTTCTGATAAATTGAATAAAAATGCTTTGCACGACTAGAAATTGAAACTTTAATTCCAGCCTGCTCTGTTGCGTGATAAATTTTTTTTACAGCGTTATTTAAATATTCAGCACGTTCTGATTTTTTTTGAGCAACAATCGTTTTTATTTGATGAAACGCTTCTGGATTTGAATATTTTAAGCTCAAATCTTCCATTTCACTTTTTACGTCGCTCATACCTAATCTGCTCGCGAGCGGACACCAAATGTCAATCACTTCTTTTGCAACGGCTTTTTGAGATTCTTCACTTACGGCTTTTAAGTGTCTCATTCGGTCAAGACGATCGGCAAGTTTTACTAAAATAACGCGAATGTCGTCAACCATAGCAAATAACATTTTTCTGATTGAATCGGCTTCTTGAAGTGATTTTGATTTTATTTTTAAACTTGTGATTTTTGCAGTTCCTGAACAGATTTTTGCAACATCTTTTCCAAACTTTTGTGAAATTTCATCAAGACAATTATTGTCAACATTTAAAATATTATGAAAAAATCCAGAAATTATTGTGTCTGTTCCAAGATGACTTTTTGCCAAAATCGCTGCAACTCGCATTGGATGCAAATAATAAGGTTTGCCACAATCACGTTTTAAGTCGCGAGTTTTGCTGATTAAATAATCCCAAGCAGAACGAATTTTTTGTTCATCTTCGGAATTATATAAATCGCCGTAGATTTTAAAAAAATCATCAATTAAAATTTGAGGATCAGTTTGACTTGTATTTGTTTCAAAAGTTTCTGTCATTTTTTAATTAAAATTTCACATTTTTTATATTAATCGTTTTTGAATTTAAATCTATATAAATAATGGAAAAATTTTTAAAATCCAAATAAGACTTTATGCTTTCTTCGTGAAAAAACTTTCCGCAATCCCAAGAACCGCCAATGTGAGCGTGTCCGTCAACAAGCAATTTTACGTTTCCTTTTGCAAATTCCGAAATTAAAGTGTCGCGTTCAGTTACATTTTGCAAAGTAAAGTAAAAAAGTCCGCCAGCGTAAATTGGATAATGCGTAATTACAATTTTTTCTGTGCTTGAAGAACTTAAAGTTTTTTTAACGTCGTTTAATTGTTTGTTTCCTAAAGTTCCGCTTCCTGTGTCTAAAAAAATCCATTCTAGCGACTTTTGATTGTAAGTTGTTGTAAAAGTGTAAGAAGAAATATAAGGATAACAGTAAGTTTTGTAATATTGCCAGCCTGAATTAAATAAATCGTGATTTCCTGCAACTGAATAAACTCTTAAGTTTAAATCACTTTGAATTTTTGAGCAAAATTCTTGATATTTAATAAATTCGTTTTCAAATCCATGTTCTGCAATGTCGCCTACACAAATTGAAAATTGCAGCGGATAATTTGATTCTTCAAAAGTTTCTAATTGATTTTGATTTTGCGAAACGTAAGAAATAAAATCGTCATCGTAGCGTTGCTTTTGAAATTTTCCATATCTTCCAAAGTGAATGTCTGAAAAAACTAAAACGCTAAATTTTTCGCTTGAAATTGTTGGAGAAACTACATCTTCTTTTAAGTTTTCTACAGCGTAAGCGTTTAAGTCGTAAACTTTTGTGCTTCGTGTGCTTACTTCGTCTAGCCGATGAAACGCTTGCTGAAGTCCGTACTCGCAGGAAGTTAAACCTAAAAGTGAAAAAATTAAAATGTTTAAGAATATAATTTTCTTTGTTTTCATAAAATGTTTTCCTTCTACTTTTTTACCCTTTTGTTTTTATGAAGTTTTACTTTACAAAATTAGAGTTTAGTAAAAAGTTAAAAATACACGGAAGCGAGACTCGGCTTGGGCAAAACATCTGCACAAACGAGCGTAGCGAGTGCGGAAGCCGTTTTGAACAAGACGAACTCGCTGGGAGTGCATTTTTTTTATTTATGATGCATTCTTATTTCGTTAAAAATTATCATAAAAATTTTGCAAAAAAATTTGTTACTTCGTCGATTCTATATTCAACATAAAATTTTAAAACCCAACTGTCTACGTAAGACGACAAGGTAAAAAAATCAATGTAGCGAACTGAACCCACAATTCCAAAATTAAAGTTTTTATTTGTTTCGTAAACCGCACCAAAAGAAAAAATCGGAGCACAAAAAAGCGGATATCTAAAATCTTCAAAACTTGCAATGCTAAAATAAGGATCAAGTTTAAATGCTGAATGAAAAATAAATTCAAACTTTGCCTGAAAATCCCAATTATGAATGTAAGGTTCGTCTTTTCCAAGTGCAAAAATATGCGAAAATCGGTTGCCACAAAAAACTTGACCGCGACTTGTAATTAAATTTCTAAAATTATGTTCAAAATTTATTCCGTAAAAAATATTATGCTTTGAACTGATGTAATCCAAATATTCGTAATTGTAATATAAATCCGCACCAAGTTTAAAAGTAAGTTTTGGCGTTTCATTTTTAATTTTGTACTTTCTGATTAACCAAAAAACATTTTCAAAAATAAAACTTGTGGAATTTTCTGTAAACTGAACCGCACTGAAATTTTTTCCATAAAGATAATCGAATGAATTTGAAATAGAAATTGTTAAGTAATTTGAAAGAATTCCTTTTTCTGTAGAAAATGAATTGTCGATTCTTGCGTAATCTAAAACTTTTTTTTCAAAGTTCTCTGGAAAATTTACAACAAAAAATGTTTGCTCTTTACAAGTTTCTGATTTTTCTAAGCAAGTTTCATCTTCTTGCGGATTTTGCTGATTTTGTGATTGACTTGAATTTTCTGATTGACTGAAATTTTCTGATTGCGGATTTTGCTGATTTTCTGATTGACTTGAATTTTCTGATTGACTGAAATTTTCTGATTGCGGATTTTGCTGATTTTCTGATTGTTCAACAGAAGCAACATTTTCTTGGGCGAAGACTAGACTTAAACTTAACGACAACGATAATGCTAAAAGTAAAATGAATCTTTTAAACATATTATTGATTGTAACAGTTTCTGACGGGTTTTTAAACTAGCGGCCGAAGTCGCGGATTTTTCCTTCTACAAAACCGTTGTCTTTTGAGCGCAACAAAGTTCCTTCGCTAAAAGTTTGATTTGTATAAATTACACAATCGTGTCCGTCGCAAACCCAATTATAAACTTGTCCTGTGTGCGGATTTATTAACTGAAAGTCTTTTTGCTTTAATTCTTTTTTGCAAATGTCTGGTGCAACAACTTCAAGTTCAGAATTTTTGTCAATCATATTTCGAGCAACAATCGGATACATTTTCCAGCCTCCAATTTTTTTTGCAAAAGGCAAATGTTTGTCTGGAGCATTTTTAACTCTCTCGTCCCAAGCGCGTTTTGCTTGCTCGCAAAGTGAATTATATTTTTGGTCTTGAAGTTTTTGATTTTGAGCGGCTTTATCTAAAATTTCATTCGTTTCGCTTAGATTTAATTCTTCGCCAATTTCTGCGGCTAAATCATAAGGACTGTCGCTTGCGCCACTTACAGTTTCGTCGGCTTTAGTTTTGTCAAAATAAAATGCAGTTGTAAAAGGTCTGTGGCTTACTTTGTACATTTCTTGAATAAAATCTTGAGCGTTTTCTTTGCTGATTTTTTTGTCTAAGGCGTCAAGAGCTTTTCTGTACGCACGAGTTACCATCGCAACATAATAAACGCTTTTCATTCTGCCTTCGATTTTTAAACTGTCAACTCCGGCTTTTTTAAAATCTTCTAAATAATCAATCATACATAAATCTTTTGATGACAAAACTGCTGTAAAATTGTCGCCTTCGTAAACTGGAAAATATTCGTCTGGACGTTTATGTTCGCGTAAAAATAATTCTCCTGATTGAGCGATTTTTTTTGATTCGTCGGATTTTGAATCAGAATAATTTGGATTTGAAGTCAAAACATCATAATCCCAGCGACAAGTGTGG
>CAZLXK010000033.1:13622-16472 GCA_964563305.1 uncultured Treponema sp. | reverse complement strand
TAAACAAAAAATCCTAATTCATCGCAAAGTTCGTACAATTCTTCGCTATGCGGATTATGACTCATTCTGATTGCATTACAGCCAACAGATTTTAATTTTAAGAGTCGTCGACGCCAAACTTCTTTAGGAACAGCATTTCCCCAAACGCCAGCATCTTCGTGAACACAAAGTCCTTTAAGTTTATAATTTTTTCCGTTACAAAAAAATCCTTCGTTAGAATCGAATTTTAATTCACGAATTCCGACTTTTGCTGAATAAGAATCGCTTTCTTTTTTATCTATGAAAAGGTTTACACTTAAATCAAAAATAAAAGGATTTTCTGGACTCCAAAGTTCAAAACCTTTAGAAAAGTCTATTTTGTCAGAAAAATCAATTTTAGCACAACTTTGCGAGTCAACTTTTAATTCTTGAGTTTTTGAATATAAAATTTTTTCTGGAGAAGTTTTTAATTCAACTTTTATGCTAACGTTTTTTGATTCTGCACTTAAGTTTTTAACTTTTACTGCTACAGAAAATTCTTTGTTATCTTTTGTTGTAAACTTTACGCCATCATCAGGAAAATAAACATCATTTGTGTATTTTATATAAACTGGCCGAGTAATTCCGCTTCCTGTGTACCAACGACAATCAGCAATATCTGGATGTTCAACACAAACCGCCAAAACATTTTCGCCTTCTTTTTTTAAGGCTTCAGTTGCATCTTTTTCAAATGAAGTAAAACCATTTTGCCAGTTTCCAAGATAATATCCGTTTAACCAAATTTTTGAATGTTTATAAACGCCGTCAAAACAAATAAATGCGTGTTTTGCATCTTTTGCGTCGTTAAAATGATATCTATACCAAGCAATTCCGCCAGGAAGATATCCAGTGCCACTAGAATTTTTTTTGTTAAAAGGATATTTCACAGCCCAATCATAAGGAATATCAATTTCTTTCCAACTAGAATCATCAAAATCTCTTGCCCATAAATCTGCTTTTCCTAAAGAATTTTGCGGAAAATCTTGCAGATAAAATCGCCATTTTTTATTCAACTTTTCTTTCATAATAAATCCTTACGATTAAAAAAGGGGAAATCACAATGTTTGCAATTTCGCCCTCTTTTTATATTTTAGTGAAAGAGCCTATTTCAAAAGTCTGTTTTGTGTTGATATTGAAACAGGCTTCAGTTTTTAAGACGTCCTTTTATTATTTTGTTGCGTTAAAAGTGTCAAGTTGTGCTTGAAGATTAGCAATTACTTTTTCAACGCCCGCTTTTCTTAAAGCATCTCTAAAATCTGCAACAAATGATTCTGGATCATCCATTTTTCCGTAACAAATTCTTCCCATATAGTTTGCCCAAACGTCGCTGATGTTTGAAAGTTCAGCGTTGATTGAATCTACGTCCCAAACAATTTGTCCGTAAGGATAATCAAGTTTTACTTTGTCATAAATAGCACAAATTTCATCAAATTTGTCCCAAGCACCACGAACGTCACGAATTTCAAGATCATCATTTCTTCCCCACCAGAAGTCTGTTACAATTCCGTCTTTATCTTCTGTATATCCTTCAGGTCTTCTGCGATAACCGTCGAGTGTAAGTTCGTATTGGCGACCTTCAATTCCGTAGTTAAACAAATCGTAACATTCTTTATCGTTGCGAATTAAATCGTAAACTGCAAGTGCTCGTGCCGGATGTTTTGATGCTGCAGAAATTGCCATTGCTCCGTGAGTGATTGTCATTGTTGTAAGGTTTCCGCTTTCTTCTCCAAACCAGAAGAATTCTACATCTGAACCAGGTTGCTTTTCATCCATTTCTGGACGAACTGTTGTGTACCAAGTTTGTGTGTGATGTTGATCAACAGAAGTTTGTCCAAGATAAAATTCTGAACGGTTATCTGAAGAATTGTTCAAAACATCTTTCTTCCAAACGCCAATATCGTCCCATCTTTTCATCAATTTTGCATAATTAACAAGTTCATCGCCTTCAAGGAACGGACTGTAAACTGTATTTAAATCGCTACGACGAACTCCAAACATCAAAAGTGTAGAAATTCCATCAAGTGGAATATAATCGCTTTTTGATTCAATATAACCTTCGCCGTGATAAGTTGAAGCGGCACCATCGCTGTCCCAAGGAATAACGCTCGGTCGAGAAGCTTTTACTGATTCAAAATATCTTGTTAAATCTTCCCAACTGTGAACGCCATTATAAAGTCCCGCTTCTCTAGCCCAGTCCATTCGATACATAAATCCGTGATTTATCCACTGAGCGTAATTATCTTCTGGCATTAAATAAATGTCGCCGTCATATCTACACATATCCCAGTGTTCTTTAGAAACGCTCGCGTAAGTTTTTGGAGCATATTTTGCAAGAGCTTCTTCTGGCAAAGCAAGGAACGCTCCGTTTTTTGAGTTTTTCCAAGCATCCAACCAGTCAGACGCTGTTCCAACCAAGTCTACAGTTCCGTCCATTTGAGCAAGTGTCAAATTGTAATTTGTAAGATAATTTGTCCAAGGAATATAGTAAATTTGGATTTCTGCATTAACTTTTTCAGTAAGAATTTTGTTTAATTCAACAAGCATATCTTCTGTTGCAGAATTAGAAGGTTTGTTTCCAGTTGTCATATATGTAATAACAACGTGTTCTGACAAATCATCATCAAAAGAAGCGGCTTTAGTTCCGCCACAAGACATAAGACTCGCAATCAGTGAAACACAAATCAAGGCAAGCCCTAATCCTTTTAGTAATTTTTTCATTTCTTTCTCCTTTAATTACTTTTTATTTTCATCTTGATTTAACAAGAAGCTTTCAACAATTCTGATTTTAATAAAAGATAAATTCTAATAATTTTGAAACAAAACTGAACTTGA
>CAZLXK010000033.1:0-13522 GCA_964563305.1 uncultured Treponema sp. | reverse complement strand
AATTTCAAACAAAACCAAAATCAACCTTTAACCGCACCAACTGTAATTCCAGAAATAAAGTATTTTTGAACAAACGGATAAATTAAAATTACAGGTCCAGTTGCAACAACCGCTGTTGCCATTTTTAATGTTTCTTGAGGGAAATCATCAAAAGTAACGTAAGCTCCCGCGACGGAATTCTTTAAGTAAGCAACTTGGTTAATTATTTGATACAACATATATTGCAAAGGTTTATAATCAACACGAGCACTTAAGAACAAAGATGATTGATACCATTCATTCCAATAACCTAAAGCAAGGAACAAACCAATAGTTGCTAAGGCAGGTTTTAACATTGGAAGAATTAAGCGAACGAAAATTGTAAAATCTCCTGCTCCGTCAATTTTTCCAGCTTCGGTGAGTTCGTAAGGAACGCCTTTTACATAATTTTTCATCAAAATAATAAGCCAAGGTGACATTAACAAAGGCAAAAGAACCGCCAAATAATTATCTTTTAAGTGATAAACCTTAACCATCATCAAATAGTAAGGAGCAAGACCTGCACTAAACAAACTAGCAAAATAAATGAAAAACGAAATTCCATTTCTTAACGGAAAATCACGACGATTAAGTGCATAACCTGTCATAGAAATAATTGACAAACCTACAAGAGTTCCAATCGCCGTCATTAAAATAGTTACAATGTAAGAACCTAAAATAATTTTTCCGCTCTTAAAAATCATTTTATACGCTTCAAGAGTTGGTTCGTCTGGCCAAATAGAAAATCCTTTTACGCGAACCGCCGCTTCTGTATTAAATGAAGTTCCAATAATCAAAAGGAAAGGAATAATGCATAACAATGAAAAAATTGTAATAATTACAATCGCAAGTCTTTCCATAAAATAATCTGATGCTGTTTTCTGAGACATTTTTTTTCCTCCACCATTAGAACAATGAATATTCAGGTTCAATTTTCTTGATTACTCTGTTACAAATCATAACAATAACAAATCCAAGAATTGACTGATAAAAACCAATAGCAGATGCCGTAGAAAAGTTAAAATCTGTCATAGTAGCACGATAAACGTAAGTTTCAATAATATCTGTTGTAGGATAAAGAATTGAGTTTTGACCGATGATGTTATAAAAAAGACCGAAATTTCCTTTTACAATTCCGCCCATTGCAAAAAGCATTAAAATTACAAGTGTTGGTTTTAACATTGGAAGTTCGATATAACGAATTCTTTGGAAAGCATTTACGCCGTCAATACGAGCCGCTTCGATTGTTTCTGTGTCGATTCCCATAATTGTTGCAAAGTAAACGATTGTGTTATAACCGGTGCATTGCCACAACTGAATCAAAACAATTAAAACTGGCCAAACATTCGGATTTGAATAAGGTGCCCACTTTTTTAAACCCATTGAACTTAAAATTCTGTTTACAAAACCAAAGTCATAGTTAAAAATGTTGTAAACCAAAAGTCCAACAAGAACCGCACTAATAAAGTAAGGCAAAAGCATAATTGTTTGAGTAACTTTCTTAAACCATTTACGAGTGATTTCGTTGATAAGAATTGCCATAAACATTGCAATCACGTTATCAAGAATCAAAAATGCAAAGTTGTAAAGAATTGTGTTGCGAGTTAATGTCCACAACTTTCCAGACTGAAACAAAAATCTAAAATTTTCTAATCCAACAAATTTACTACCAAAAATTCCTTTTGCATAATTATACTTAACAAAAGCGACATAAAGTCCAGGAAGTGGAGCATAATTAAACGCGATAAAGTAAATAATTGCTGGTAAACACATTAAACAGAGAACGCCATATTTTCGAAAAAATTCAGTAAAACCGTTCTTTTTTCTTCGTTTTTCAATTTCGTTCATACAAACCACCTTCGCTTTTAATATGAAAACCTTTTCACAGATTTATAATAACATTCTTACTTTTATTTGTAAAGTTTTTTTTGAGAATTTTAACGATAATTTAAAATTATATATTAAATTTTTTATCTGATATCAGATTTTTTTATAATCCTGATAACTGAATTTCAAATATTTTTCCTCTAATGAACAGATTTCCGTATCGTACTTCGACTACGCTCAGCAACCGTACGGGAATGACACTTTGCAAGTTCTAAAACTATTTTTTTAGCAATTTCGCAAGTTGTGCTTCAGAAATTTTAACTGTGTTTGCGTGGCGAACTCCTTGCGGAAGTGAATATTCTGAAAAATCCAAAAGTTTCCAATCTTCTGCGGGAGCTTCTAAATCTTGTGTTGACCAACAGCCAAATTGTCCGTCTCTGCCATAAAAATCAGCATAAAGATACCATTGAGCTTTTTCTGGGATTTTAATAACAAAAGGTCCTTCCGTGTACATTTGTTCATTTTGATTTTTGCCACGCGTAATGTATTTATGATTATTGATTACTTCAAAACTGCCAGGCTCTAAAGAAGTAGAACATGCTTCTTGAATATCTTTTGCATCATTTGCTTCGCCTTTAAAAAATAAATACCAATTTTTGCCATTTTGAATTAAAGTTGCGTCAATTTCTGTAATATTTTCACCATTTTCATCTTTTAATTCAAAGAAAAGTTCCGGTTTGCTAAAAGTTTCAAAATCCTTTGTATAATTTACATAAGTTCGATTTATTACACTGTTTCCTTGTAAATCTCCATCGCCACTCCAAATTACGCCATAAGATTTTCGATTTTCATCATAAAAAACTTCTGGAGCCCAAGCGTGCATATTTCCCCAATTATGAGATTTTCTGTTTTCAAGTGCATTTTCTGAAAGTTGAGCAAAGTCAATTCTTCGCGGATTTGTCCAAGTAATTAAATCATCAGAATCAGCAAGAATTAAATAAGGACTTGGATTTGACCAATAACCTTCACTAACAGCGTTTGGCGTTTGCCATAAAGTCCAATCGGTTGCAATCAAAACAAATTTTCCATCATTTTTCTTAAAAATAAACGGATCGCGGATTCTATTTCCACCAATTCCTTCTAAAACATAAGCGGGCTTGCCGTTATTCAAATCTGTCCAATGCAAACCGTCGCGACTATAAGCCAAATATAAAGCATTTTCTTGAGGAGAATTTCCCTGACCTTTAAAATACGAAAGAATCCAAACTTCATCTTGAACCATTTTTTCACTCTCCTTTTTGCTTGATTGGCATGATAAAAGAATTAAACTCAAACTAGCAAATAAAAATATTGTAAATTTTTTTTTCATTTTTGCTTCCTTATGATTGGCGATTTTTGACTTTTTGACTTACTGATTTACAAATTTGCTGTTTTTAGCGTAAGTTATTTTATAAATCGGTATTTTGTAAACGTTTTCAATAATTTATAATAAACGAAGATTTTGATTTTCTCAAGGGAATTTGAAATTTCTTTTGTTGATTTTGATGATTTGATTTGCTGATTTGAAAATCTTTGCTTGAAGTTGCGGAAGTGTCGGTTAAATAAGTAAGTGTCGGTTAATAAAGTGGCGGGCGAGATTTTTCTCGCCCGCCACTTATCTATTAAAGCCTAGCCCCGATTGTAACACCGCCGTAGGCGTTCCGTAGGAATGAAGCGTTAGCGGAAGTGTGCAAAGCGGGTTTATTTTTAGATTTTGTCTTAGAATAACGAGCTAAGCGTAAATAACAAAATTTGCTCCAAAAAAAATTATTTTGAAAGATATTCGTTAATGCTTGCTGCTGCTTTTCGACCTTCGCCCATTGCAAGAATAACTGTTGCTGCACCAAGTACAATGTCGCCACCAGCCCAAACTTTTGTCATACTTGTTTCTTGATTTTCATCAACCAAAATATGTCCGCGCTTATCAACGTTAATTTCTGGAGTTGTTTTTGGAATAAGCGGATTTGAATTGTTTCCAAGAGCAACAATTACGGCATCACAAGCAATTTCGTGTTCGCTGTTTGGAATTGGCACTGGAGAACGTCTACCACTTGCGTCTGGTTCGCCTAACTCATAAGAAAGAACTTTTATTCCTCGCACTTGACCATTTTCGTTTCCTAAAATTTCCACTGGATTTTCAAGGAACTTAAATTCAACGCCTTCTTCGCCAGCGTGTTCAATTTCTTCTCCACGAGCAGGCATTTCGGCACGAGTTCGGCGATAAACAACATAAACTTTTTGTGCACCAAGTCGCAAAGCCATACGAGCAGCGTCCATTGCAACGTTTCCACCACCACAAACAACAACTGTATTTGCTTCGTAATACGGAGTATCTGCAACGCCTTTTTCATACGCTTTCATCAAATTTGCTCGCGTTAAGTATTCGTTTGCTGAAAAAACTCCAATCAAATTTTCGCCAGGAATACCAAAAAATTTTGGAAGTCCTGCTCCAGTTCCTACAAAAGCCGCATCAAAACCTTTTTCAGTTAAAAATTGCTGAATTGTAGAAGTTCTGCCAACCAAATAATTGTATTCAAACTTAACGCCCATTTTTTGCAAATTTTCAACTTCATTTTGAACAATCGACTTTGGAAGACGAAATTCTGGGATTCCGTAAACCATAACGCCACCAGCTTTTTGGAATGCTTCAAAAACTGTTACATCGTGACCGGCTCTTCGACAATCCGCAGCAACTGTAAGTCCCGCTGGCCCAGAACCAACAACTGCAACTTTTTTTCCAGTTTCTTTAGCAACTGCTGGCACAGTTTCAAGATTATTATTGCGTTCATAATCAGCAACAAAACGTTCCAATCGCCCAATGCTAACTGACTTTTCTGGCGACTTAAACACTTTTCCAACTGTACACTGACCTTGACATTGCTTTTCTTGCGGACAAACACGTCCACAAATTGCTGGCAAAAGATTTGTTTGCTTAATAATGTCAACTGCGGCTTTAAATTCGCCTTTTGCAACTTGAGCAATAAAATCTGGAATTTGAACATTTACCGGGCAACCGTTTACGCAAGGTTTATTTTTGCACTGAAGACAACGATTTGCTTCTACAATCGCCTGTTCTTTTGTGTAACCAAGAGCAACTTCAGTCATTTGCCGAGCACGAACTAAAGGCTCACCGCTTGGCATTTCTTGCTGAGGAATTGCCATTCTATCTTTATTTGTAAGCGAACCCGAACTAAGTTTTTCTTCAAGTTTTTTATATTCTTCTAAACCGATTTGTTCTAATTTTTCTGCACTAATATGTTCTGACATTTATTTCTCCAGTCCTGCTTCGAGTTTACATTTATGAAAAGCTTCTGTTTCTTGACTTTTAAAACTTTTCATTCTAAGCATCATATTATCCCAGTCAACTTGATGTGCATCAAAATCTGGACCATCAACACAAACAAATTTTGTTTCGCCACCAACGCTTACACGACAACCGCCACACATTCCAGTTCCGTCAATCATAATTGTGTTTAAAGAAACTGTTGTTTTAATATTATATTTTTTTGTGGTAAGTGCACAAAATTTCATCATAATTGGTGGTCCAATCGCAATAACTTCTGCGGGAGGAACATCGCTTTGGCAAAGTCTTTCGAGCGGAACTGTAGTAACACATTTTTCGCCTTCAGAACCGTCGTCTGTGCAAATTATAACTTCGTCGCAAACCGCTTTCATTTCATCAACAAAAATCAGCAAATCTTTTGTACGAGCACCTTCAATCAGAATTACTTTGTTGCCTACAGCTTTTAATGCTTGAACAATCGGATAAAGTGGAGCCGTTCCAAATCCACCGCCAACGCAAACAACTGGCTTATCATATTTTTCAATTACTGACGGCGTTCCTAGCGGACCTAAAACTCCAGCCAAATAATCGCCTTCGTTTAAAAGAGAAAGTTTATAAGTAGACGCTCCAACTGGCTGAAACGCAATCGCAACCCAACCTTCATCAGCGTTCGCATCCGCAATAGTTAAAGGAATTCTTTCTCCCAAATCAGCGTCAACTTGAACAATAAGAAATTGTCCCGCTTTTCGATTTTTAGCAATATCCGCTGCCTCAAATTTCATATAAAAAACATTTGGAGACAACTGTCGCTTTTCAAGAATTTTATTCATTTTTAAATCCTTACACAACAAAATATAAAACTTCGTTCTTGATTGTAAAAAGTGAAGTTTTTTTGATTATATAATTTTAAAGTTTTTATGTCATTAACAAGATAAAGTGATTGCTTAAATCTAATTTTGACTGAAATTCTTCTAAAATAAAAAGACCCAAAAAACTTATTTAATTTTACACGCAAAGTCTTTTGGGTTTTGTGATGAATTTTGATGAACTTTAAAACTGCAAATTAAAAGGCGAATTTTTGAATCTATTAGAATCCCGCAGTTACGCCAACAAATACTTTCGCACCGCCAACTCCAAATGATTGTGCAAAACTTGTTCCGCTAGAAGCAATTTTTGCAGTGACTTCGAGAACTCTTAAATTAAGTCCAACGCCAAGTTGCTGAGCATAAACTTTGTCGATGTAAGAAGTTTGTGCGTAAAGTCTTAAAATGTAGAAAATTGAAAGATCAACTCCGCCACTGTATTCCATAAACATAGAATTTTTCCAGTTCCAGTCTTCGCCAAAAGGATTTCGAGCTGCATAACCTAACATTCCGCGAATTGTAAACCAATTTCCAAAAGGTCGCCAAGCGACTTCGCCTCCAAAGCGCAACGGTTTTCTAACAGAATATGCTTCATCAAGTTCTGTGTACGAAATGTCGCTAAAAGTATAATCATATTTGTAATATTCTGAACTTGAGCTTCCTGTTTCTGATGATGATGAACTTTCGCTCGAAGATGACGAACTTTCTGAACTTGAAGAACTTGAGCTCGAAGAAGAATCCGAAGATGATGTAAGAAGATCAAGTAAACCGTCAACTTCTGCACTTGCAGTAATTGTTCCGCTAGTTCTATAAGAAAGTTTTCCTGGCGTTAGAGGAAAATCAGCGTACGCTCCAACAGTTAAGGTTTTGAAAAGCGGATAATCAGCACTAATTCCTAAACTAATACCGCCGTTTCGCAAAAGTTCCATTGCACTTGTTCCAAGATTAGAACTTAAATCAGAAAATATTGCATTTAAAGAATCAGAATCAAAATTTAAAGCACCATTTTCGTCTACAGAAAGAACTCCGTTTAAACTGATTGGCGTGTACAAGTAAAAACTTGCTTCTCCAGTTGCTGTTAAAGTTTTTCCTGAACTAGAATCTCCTGGAGAAACAATCATACTTGCTGAAGTGTAAGGAATGTAAGCCAAAGGGAGATAATAAGTTGGAGTTACTTTAATTCCTAAATTTTTTAAGCCAAATTTTATTGGGGCACCAAATTCAAGAAAAGATTCAAGCGAAAGGCTCAAATCAAATTGCGTTTCTTGCGGCGTGTTTGTTGCTTCGTCCCAGTTTCCGTAAGCAAGAAAATCCCAAAGTCCTTGACCAATTCCAAGTTCCAAAGAAGCATTTGCGTCAGTGTACAAACCAAATCCCCAACGCTTGCCAAAATTAAGATTCATAAAAGTATCAGCATCAGCGCCAATGTCAAAAAGTAAACCGTTGCCATTAAGTCCGTCAGCAATTTTTGTAAAATCAAGAACTAAATTTTCCACAAAAATATCAGTTACGTTTATAGCATTTTGGCTTGCTGAAAAAGTCAATTCTGTTCCAACTTCAAAAATTCTTTTTGGCGGATAAAGTTGAGCAAAAACAAGCGAAGAACTAAAAATCAAAGCACTTAATACTAAAGATAACTTTTTCATTAATTACCTCCAAAAGCACTAACTAAATCGTTAATAGAAATTGTCGAATTTCCGTCAACATCAAGTCTCATAGTTACATCTGCACTAACTTTGTTTGAAGAATTTGAATCAAGTACAGAGCGTTTTATTTTTAAAGTTTTTGGACTTTCTGAAGTTCCGCCTTCCAAAGTCAATAAAACATTTGGATGGAAAGGTTTGTTTGTAAGAACATTGTTGATTTCAGTTCCAGTTAATTCCAAAACATTTGAAGAATTTGTATATAAATTAATTGTTTTGTTTAAGTTTGAAGCCGAATCTGAAATTTTTCCTGACAAATTAAAATCAGAAAAAACTGTATTTGAAACATTGTAATAAACTGCCAACTTTTCTACGGCTTTTGAATATTCTGCCCAAGAAGCTGGCGTCCAATCATCAGAACGATTAAGCAAATCTTTACTTGCATTGTCTGTGTTCCAAGTTTTATCTGTAAGTTCCATAACGTCCACAGAAATATCGCCAGTTAATGAAAGTTCAAAAGGAATGTAAGCCAACATATCAATCCCAACGCTCGCTTTATCGCCTGAACTTAAACCGTCAATCATTGCTTTGTAAACAACCAAATCTGAATTATCGCTACTTGTCAAAGCCAAATTAGAAACAAAGTTCAAAGATTCTGGCTGTTCATTAACAATCGACGCTAAATCAGTTTTAAAACTATATTTTGATGAATCAAGGAAATTTTGAGCAAAATCGTAAGTTGAAGAACCTGATGCAATCGAAATATTTGTTCCGGAACTTGGCCAAGTTATTTCATCACAGAATGTAAGCGTTTCGCCAGAACTTTCGCTTCCAATAATATATTTTGTTTGACTTGCTGAATTGCTATCTGAGTAAGAAATATACGCTTTTCCGTTAAATCCGATTTTGTTGATTAAAGCATTCAAAGCCGAACTTGAAGTTGACGAAGGTTTTTGCACATAAAGATAAATGTCAAATTGCGAAATTTTTACATTTTGCAAAGTGCTAGAATCAATTTCAAGATCGCTCAAAACTGAATCTAAAGAAAGTCCATCAATACTTTGTTCCGCCGGAATAGAAACGCTGCCCGAACGCAAAGTAACGCTGTCCCAATCCATTTTCATTTCTTTGTATTCAAGAGAAATTTCATAATCTTTGCCAAGTTCAAACGGATTTGAATCAGAACCTAAAGTTAAATATTTGTCGTCAGTAAGTCCTAAAGCAAAACTTAAATCAACATAATGTTTTTCGTCGTTCGTATAATTCGACAAATCAACTGTTGGATAAGAAACCCAAGTATAAGTTTTTGTGTCAGAATTTGATATAATTTTATCGCTTACATCTAAACCAAAGATTTGAGATTTTAATGTGATTGGAATTTCAACCGGAAGCGTATTTTTTACATCGCAAACAACGCCAAAACCTTGCGCCAAAGTAGAAGTTTGATTTCCACTTTCATCTGATTTGTAATAAGTTTTTGTTTCGCCAGAACTTGATTCTTTTCCAAAAGAAATAGTTTTTACGTAAGAAATTAATTGTTCTGGCAAAGCAGTTCCTTCTGATTCTGTTGTAGGAAGAGAATAACTTGTTGTAATAGAAGAATATTTGTCGCTTGTAAAATCAACTTTTACGTTATAAAGCGAATCTAAAACTGATTCTGCAATAAATTTTATTGTGAGTTCTTCGCTGCCAGAAAGGCTTTCTAAATCGATTGTTGCATTTTGAACTTCGTAAGAAATATTTCCGCTAAATGTAAGTTTTGCTTGGCTACTGTCGCTTAAAGAAGAAAAATCAAGCGTTTTTCCCGCAAGATCCAAATATTTATTAACAAACCTTCCGTTTTTTGACGAATCTTCTGAAAAATCACTTTGTGTAAGATTTAATCCGCAACCGCTAATAGAGATTTCGTAAGTTTTTGACATATTTGAATTGTCGAGTGGCGAACAAACTTCATTATAAAATGCAATATGTCCGCTTTTTATTGTAGCACTTTCAAAATAACCGTAAGCACTTTCAAGCGAAACTTCTGTATCATCAATGCTGATTTTTCCAAAATCTTCATCTGCGTCAAAACCGGCAATTTTTCCTTCGCGAAGATCTTGCGAACTTGCCGTAATGTTTGCGATTTTTTCTACTTTTGAACTTGAAGAAATGCCCATACTTACTGAATAAGAGTGAGCGGTTGTTGCAGTTCCGCTAAGAGAAACTTCCATTGTAAACTTAAATTTTTGTGGCAAGCCAGAACTTAATTTATCTTTGCCGATTGGAATTGAAACTGTTCCGCCATTTTTAACTTCTGTTTCGTCAGATTTTGAAAGTTCAGAATTTGTTGATGAATCAAGAATTTTGCCGGTAACTTTAAAAGAAAAATCGTCAGCACAAGAATTTGAATCAGTTTTATCAAAAACAATATCTATGCTTGAGCCAGAAGAATAATAAACTGTCGCAATGCTTTCAAAATTTATGCTATCGTGACCTGAAAGTAAAGATTTTATAGAATCTGTTTGAGAATTTTCGGTAAGCGGAATTGTAAAAGAATCACCAAATTGCTTAGAAGTATAATTTGACATTTTTTCTACAAGATTTATAGAAATTTCTTTTTCAAGCGAAGATGAAACTTGAGGAACGCTGATAGTTTGCGAAAAATTCATTCCGCTTGTGCTAGAAGAACCTAACAAACTGTCAAAATTAAGATCATCAAGATAACTTCCAACATCTAATTCGGTTTTTGCAACTGGATAATGAACTAAATAAGTAAGAGCATTTTCTTTGCTTTCTGCACTTTCATCATCAAGATATTGATAAACTTGAACATCGTCACCTAAATTTTGCGTCATTTGTTCTGTTAAAGAATTAACGTCCAAAGTTTCTGAAAAATCATAATCAACTTTTCCTAAATATAAACCTAAATCAGCGTCAGTTTTTATACTTACAGACGAAGGAAGAGTGTAATTTCCACAAGATGCAAAAATAATCGGCAGGCAAATAAAAGTTGTAAAAAAAATCTTTTTATGATTTTTATGATTCTTAAAATTCATAAAACGCCTCCTTTGCAAAATAAAATTCAATTTCATTATACTTATTATAACACATCGAAATATAAATTTACAAAGGAATAACAAGAAGAGAATAAACGTTTTCTTAAATATAAAAAAATGGACGCTTCAAAAAAAAAGCCGTCATATTGAGCGTAAGCGAAACATCTTGCATTAATCAGATTCTTCGCTCTGCTCAGAATGACGGCTGTATCAGTAAAAAAAATGACAAATTTTAATTTACTTTTTATTTTTTAACAAAACTGCAAATGGATTGTATGAATATCCATCGTCGCTGCCAAGATTTTGTCTTTCGCGATGATTTTGACGATTTTTGTTGTTTTGATTAACTTTTTCGCCAGATTTTTCATTTTTTGCAGAAGAATTTGCATTTCCTTTGCGAACAATCGTAATTTTACGTTTTGTGCTAGACGCAGAATCCGCAGAAGAACTTGAAGAAGATTTTTCTCCGCTCGCTCTACTTGCCGCATCACTTTTTAAAGAAAGCGAAATTCTTTTTCGGTCTTTATCAAGATCAATAATTGTAAATTCTTTTATGTCGCCAACTTTTATAACGTCCATTGGATCGCTAACAAAATCATCACTTAATTCTGAAATATGAATCAATCCAGTTTCGTGCAAACCAATATCAACAAACGCTCCAAAATCAACAACATTTTTGATTTTTCCAGTCACTTTCATTCCAACTTTCAAATCTTCAAACTTTAAAACGCCTTTTTGCATAATTGGGGCAGGATAATCATCACGAGGATCGCGATTTGGCTTAGCAAGTTCTTCTATAATATCGTTGATTGTTGTTTCGCCAACATTGTACTTTTCGCACAAATCTTTTTTAGTTTGTTCGCTGATTTTTTCGCCCGACTTAATCATTGGATAAATTTCGCGAGCAACTGGATAATTTTCTGGATGAACCCAAGTGTTGTCTAAAGGATCTGAACTTTCTGAAATCTTCAAAAATCCTGCACATTGTTCAAACGCTTTAGGTCCAAGCCCCGGAACTTTTTTCAAATCTTCACGACTTGTAATTTTTCCATTTTCGTCACGATATTTTACAATTTTTTTAGCAAGACTCGAATTTATTCCAGAAACATATTTTAAAAGCATATAACTTGCTGTGTTTAAGTTTACGCCAACTTGATTTACAACCGAACCTACAACTTCGTCCAAAGTGTCGCTTAATTTTTTCTGATTAACGTCGTGCTGATAAAGTCCAACGCCAATCGCTTTAGGATCAATTTTTACAAGTTCCGCCAGAGGATCTTGCAAACGTCTGCCCATAGAAATTGCACCACGAACCATAACGTCAAGATCTGGAAATTCTTCTGTGGCAACCGGCGACGCTGAATAAACAGAAGCACCACTTTCGTCAACAACTGTGTATTTTACATCAGAATCAGCGTAATTTTCGCTAATAACTTTAGAAACAATCGCTTGAACTTCTTGACTGCCAGTTCCATTTCCTACAGCAATAACTTGAATGTCGTACTTATCGATCGCATTGTTGATTTGATCATAAGCATCTTGCGGATTTTGTTCCTGAAAGATTTTAAAGAAGCCAAGATATTTTCCAGTTTCGTCAAGAGCAGCACATTTTGTTCCGTTTCTGTAACCAGGATCCACGCCAAGCACGCGACTTCCTTTAATTGGCTGACTCATCAAAAGATTTTTAAGGTTTTCGCTAAAAATTCCAATTCCGTGATCATCGGCTTCGTCAGTTTCGTCACTTCGGATTTCACGCAAAACCGCTGGCGACAAAAGGCGAACAATTCCATCTTCAATCGCTTCAGACAAATATTTGTTAGAAATTTTAAACTTTTTCTGAATTTCTTTAACCGCAGAATCAACATCAACTTCAAGATTAACTTCAAGTGCTCCTTCGCGTTCTGCACGATTTATTGCAAGAATTCTGTGTGGCTTAACTTGGTTCAAAGGTTCAGAATAATCCCAATACATTTTGTAAGTAGAAGTTTTTTGAGCAGTTTCTTCATCTTGACCTTCTGGAACAATTCCTTTTGTTTTAATAAATCCAGTGTCCATATAAAGATTATGAATTGACTCACGATTTTTTGTGTCTTGACTAACACGTTCAGCGATAATATCTTTTGCTCCATCAATCGCATCTTGCACAGATTCCACGTTAAGTGCCGCATCTTCGTTGTTAGTTTTTACAAATTCCGCCGCTTTTTCTTCAACAGCTTTGTCATCATTGTCAGCCAAAATAAAATCAGCTAAAGGCTCCAAACCTTTTTCTGCCGCAACCATACCACGAGTCTTCTTCTTTTTCTTAAACGGAGCCCACAAATCTTCAAGTTCAGTTAAAGTTTTTGCTCCCATCGCAGCGTTGTAAAGTGATTCAGTTAATTTTCCTTGATTAAAAATTCCTTTAACAATTTCAAGTCGTCGTTCTTCAAGATTTTTGTAAGACTTAAAACGATGATCACATTCAGTAACTTGAACTTCATTCAAACCGCCGTGTTTTTCCTTACGATAACGAGAAATAAAGGCAATAGTACAACCTTCTTCAACCAAGCTAATAACAGCGCTAACTTGCTGAACACGAATTTCTAATTCTTCAGCAATTCTTTTCATAATTTCGACTTCATTAACAGACAATGCGTCGATTTGTTCTTGTGTAAATTCCATAAGACAACATTTTAGGAAGTTTTTAATTGCTCGTAAAGTGCAAGAATATAAAAATAATTTTTATTTTGGAGCATATTTTGTTATTTGACACTTATCTTGTCATTGCAAACCGTCCGCCCCAAACAAAACCGCCCTTGCGCACTTCGCTAT
>CAZLXK010000032.1:14510-16499 GCA_964563305.1 uncultured Treponema sp. | reverse complement strand
GGTTTGCCGTGTTTTAAGTTAGTGTTGTAGCGAGGCGAATATTTTTTGATTAGATTGTTTTCGAGCAAAAACGCTTCGTATTCATTATTTGTTGTAATGTATTCAATATTTGTAGCGTGGCTAATTAGCATATTTGTTTTGATATCTTTTTGTCCGCTAAAATAAGAACAAAGTCGATTATGCAAATTTTTTGCTTTGCCTACATAAATTACAGTTTGATTTTGATTGCGCCAAAGATAAACTCCACTTTGATGCGGAGCGTTAAGTGCAGTTTTGTGAAGAATTTCACGAGTTGAGAGGTTTTTTTGTAATGAAGATTTTTGATTTTTCATTTCAGCCGTTTTATTTTCAGACGTTTCGGTTTCATTCATTTCATTTATTTCGTTCATTTAAAAACATTATATCATTTATTTTGATTGTGAATATCAGTTTAGTTTTGTTTGCCGCTGAACAAAAAAAAATTACGCTTGGCGGAAAAAATGGTTGGACTCAAGTTCAGAAAATGGAAAATTTGACTTTTGCTAAAGGCAGATTTTCTTACGATTCGCTTGAACTTAAACGAAATTCTGCTCAAAGAAATAGCGAAACTGATTTACTTTTAGATTTTGAAGATTCTCCAATTCAAGACGTAGCTCATAATTATGAAATTGTTTCAAATTCTGGAATCCGAAGAGAATACAAATTTATGGGCGATTATATTTTAAGTTTTCAAGGAAAAGGCGGAATTTCTTTGCTTGGAAATCAAAATGCGATTTTTGGAAAGTCAGGCTTAACTGGTTCATTTTTTATTGAATTTTGGCTAAATCCTTCGATTGTAGAAAATGGTGAAATTTTACTTTCTTGGCGAAGTTCAAGAACTGTTGCAAATTATCCGCTTTATCAAATGATTCGTTCATCTTTTCAAAATAATCATCTTGTTTGGAATTTGACAAATGTTTTTAACGGTTACACAGAAAATGGCGGCGAAATTACAATTCAAAGTTATCGCACAATCATTCCAAATAAGTGGGCACATCACGAACTTAAATTTGATGAAGAAACTGGCTTGCTTGAATATAGAATTGACGGCAGACTCGAAGATTTGCTTTACGTTACAACAAATAAAAAAGAACGTGGCGGTTCGGTTTACCAAATGGAACTTGGAGTTGTTGCAAATCTTGAAATTTGTCCTTTGTTTAACGGATTTTTAGATGATTTTAGAATTCAAAAAGGAACAAAAAGTGAAAGTGCTGAACTTTTGCGATACGATTTGTATAAAAATCAAAGTGGAAGGTTTGAAAGCGAGCCAATTTTAATTTCTCAAGGTGCAACATTAAATTATCTTGAAGCGATTGTTGATGAAAAACCGCAAACTGACGTTGTGTTTTATGTTAGAAGCGGAGACAATTTTTATAATTGGACAGATGATTTTCCGCTTTGGGTTCAAGTAAATCTTAACGAAGAACTTAAAGATATAAATGGTTATTATTTTCAAGTTGCCGCTGATTTTTTTCCAGACGGAAATGGCACAGTTTCGCCTTCAATTTCGCAAATTGATTTAATTTACACTGAATTTGAGCCGCCACTTCCGCCTTATCAAGTTTTTGCTACGGCTGGAAACGGAGAAGTTACGCTGAATTGGACTTATTCAGTTGACAATTCTGCACAAGGTTATTTTGTTTTTTATGGAGAGCGACCAGGCGAATATTTGGGGCAAGAAGCAACTCAAGGATCTTCTCCTATTGATGTTGGAAATACAAATTCTTTTACTTTAAGCGGACTTAAAAACGGCAAAATTTATTATTTTGTGATTGCATCTTATTCTGAAAAAAATCATAAAATTCTTGGTGATTTTTCTAAAGAAGTTTACGCTCGCCCGATGAGAAATTAGAAGTTAGGATTGACGGTAAATTGTCATTCCGAACTTGATTCGGAATCTATCGCCAGTTAGCAAAGCAAAGCACTACTTCGCGGAGAAAACCGCCACTTGCCCGCGAGAACAGCGAGTTT
>CAZLXK010000032.1:0-14410 GCA_964563305.1 uncultured Treponema sp. | reverse complement strand
CCTTAAGTAAACCGCCACTTGCCCGCGAGAACTACCAGTTTCCTTAAGCAAACCGTCGCTTGCCCGCGAGAACAGCGAGTTTCCTTAAGTAAACCGCCACTTGCCCGCGAGAACTACCAGTTTCCTTAAGCAAACCGCCACTTGCCCGCGAGAACAGCGAGTTTTCTTAAGCAAATCGCCGCTTGCTCGCGAGAACTGCGAGTTTCCTTAAGTAAACCGTCGCTTGCCCGCGAGAACTGTGAGTTTTCTTAAGCAAATCGCCGCTTGCTCGCGAGAACTGTGAGTTTTCTTAAGCAAACCGCCGCTTGCTCGCGAGAACTGCGAGTTCACGTAGAAAACTGCGAGTTAGCAAACAAAATTCGCCAATCATAAATAAATATTTAAAAATCCAAATTTTCATATTATAATAGAAAGAATAGAAGTAAAATCAAAATCAAACATCAAAATTCAAACGTCAAAATAAGCGAGGAAAGAATGGACGCTTTAAATTCCCAAAATAAAGTTATTGTTGAAAGAGCAAATGCTGCCGTTTTGTCACGCGATTATACACTTGCCGCTCGTCTTTATAAGGGTTTGTTAAAAAATTCCCCACAAGACATTGATTTGTTAACAAAGTTGGGCGAACTTTACGTAAAAAGTGGAAACGATAATCAAGCTTTGCCGTATTTTCAGGAAATTATAAATCTTGACAGCAAAAATCTTAACGCACTAAACAGTTTAGGTGCAATTTATCGTCGGCAAAAAAAATATGATGAATCAATCGCAGTTCTTGAGCAAGCTGTAATAAATGACGAAGAGAATCCGCAAGTTTTTTATAATTTAGGTTTTACTTACAAATTGATGGGCAAAAATGATGACGCAATTCAATGTTTTAATACAGTTGTAGAAAAAAATCCTTCAGATGTTCTTGCTTGGAATCATTTAGGTTCAATTTATGCTGAACAAAAAAAATATGATGAATCGATTGACGCTTACTTAAAAGGTTTAAAAATCGATCCAAATCATCCAATTTTGCATTTAAATCTTGCTCAGTCTTACGAAAAAATTGGTCGCGACGAACTTGCAATCAAAGAATACGAATCGGCTTTGCGTTCTAAACCAGGCTGGCTTGAAGCGATTGACGGTTACGCTGATTTGCTTATCAAAAAAAATAAAACTCGAAGTGCATCAGAAATTGTGCAAAAAGGAATTTTACTAAATCCAAAAGACACTTCTATGCACATAAAAATGGGAAAAGTTTATTCTCGCCAAAGTGATTTTCAAAATGCTGAAACAGAATACAAAAACGCTTTGGATATTGAACCAAAAAATTCTCAGGCACTTTCGGGGCTTGCTGATTCACAAGAAAATTTGGGCAAGTTAGAAGACGCTGAACTCACAATGAATCGCTGGGAACAAGAAGATCCGCTAAATCCAGATATGTTACGACAATACGCTGGAGTTTTGCTCACTCGCAATAAGCTTCGCGAGGCAAGTGCAAAAATCAAAGAAGTTTATGACGAAAATCCAAACGACGTGCAAAGTTTAAATCTTTTGGGGCAATATTACATTTGTCGCGGCGACGAAAATAAAGCGATGGGTTGCTTCAAAAAAATCCGAAAAATAAATCCTAATTATTATGATTTTTACAAAACTGGCGGAAAACGATTTTCTCAAAAAGCAAAATATTCTAAAGCTCAAGAATTTTTTGAAAAGTTCATAGAAAAAAATCCAAACGATTCTGAAAGTTTAACTGCGATGGCTCACAGTTACGAACTTGAAGGAAATTACGACGAAGCGAAAAAATATTATAAAAAACTTGGCGAAGTTGATCCTGACAATTTTGCTTACAAAAACGGAACGCAGCGGATGGACGCTTATAAGTTCAAGCCGAATCTTGTGCAAAATTCTTCTGATTTAGACGAAATTGATAATGCTGACGACGAAATTATTTTTGATGATTTTGATTCTGACGAAAAGTTTAAAGAGCAGCAAGAAGTTCTTGATTCACTTGCCGAAGAAGAAGGTTTTGATATTTCTTCCGATAAAATGGACGATGAAAAATCTGATGATGAAAGTTCTCTCGAAGATAAAAGTGAAAATTCTTCTGATGAAGAAAATCAAAATGTGCAGGATTCCGACCAAAATCTTGAACAAGAAAATTCTCAAGAAAATATGGATTTAAATGATTTTTCAGATCTTGCTGATGAAAAATCTGGTGTTGAACTTGATGAAGTTTTTGAAGATGGAAAACTTGATGACACAATCGAAGCGGACGGTCAAGAAAAATATAAAGATGAACTTGAAGATTTAGTTCCTACAGAAGATGAAGAAAACGCAGAAGATGATTTTTTTGAAAACAATCCGTTTGGAAATGCTCCAAAAAGTCAATCACCAAAAGAAGAAAGTTTTGTTCCAAGTTTTAGCGACGAAAATATTGACGGCGAAAATTCTGATGACGATGTTTATGAACTTGGCGATATGGACGAAGTTCCAGATTCTTACGGAAACTTACAAAATGATGAATCAAAAAATAATTCTTCTTTGCCAAAAGATAAAAATCAAAATCTTGAAGAAAATCCGCAAAATCTAAATGATAAAAATTCGCAAGAAAATTTTGCTGATGAAAAAGTGCAGGATTCCGACTTAGATTCTTCTAAACAAGAAATTGAAAGTGACTTTGACGACGACGAGTTTAGAGACGATTCTTTTGACGAACTTTTTAATTCTAATCAAAATCAAAATGATGAAAATCAAAATGGCGAAAGTGAAAGTTCAAATAAAAAAACTTCCGCTCAAAATCCAAACGAAAATTTTGCTAGCGAAACTTCAGACGAAAATTCAAACAGCGAAATCTCTCCTCAAAAAGATTTAAACTCAAAAAATCAAGAAATTCACGAAGAAGATGTTCCTCAAGATGAATTTCAAAATTTGCTTGATGAAGATGACGAAGTTCCAGAAGATTTTAGTCAAAGTTCGCAAAGTCCCGCACAAAATTTTAGAGACGATTTTGAAGATGAAATTTTAGGCGAAGATTCTTTTAGTCAAGACGATTCAGAAAATCCGCAAGAAAATTTTGAAAGTTCGCTTCAAGAAAATAATGCAGAAAATTTTCCGCTTGACTCACAATCCGAATCAGAAAATTCTTTGGAAGAAACTGCCGACGAAGCTCTTGAAGAAGATTCTTATAACGAAAAAAAATCTGATTTTAATAATTTTGATGATGACTTTGCTGACAATTTAAGCAAAAACTCAACTGACAATTTTGCCGCTGAAGAAAAATCCAAAGATAAAGGCGAAAATGAAACTGACGAAACTGAAACGGACGAAATAAATTCTCAAATTCAAATGCCACAAATTGCTGACGCAAGTAAAGATTTCGCTGATTTTATTGAACAAGAAAATTTGTCTAAAAACGAAAATTTTGCAACTGAAAAATCCGACGAAAATCTAAATGCAAATCACTTAAATCAAAAAGATGAAAATCTAAAATTACAAAATAATTCTTCTTCAGAAAATGAAAATCAAAATCAAAAATCTCAAGAAGAAAGCATTATTGAACTTTTGCAAAAGTTAAAAAATTTAAGCGATTATTTGCCACAAGAAAAACGTCAAGCATTTATGGAAAGCAAGGCAAGATTGCAACTTGATTATTTGATTTCTCGATTTTCTGGACAAAAAGGTTTGCTTGCTACTGCTCAAGAAATCCGCGAAAACTTACACATTCAACTTAAAAAATTTGTTGAAGAAGACGGACTTGATCTTGTAAAAGATGTTCTTATAAATTCTTCAAAACTTTCTAATGAATTAGAAGACAGAAACTTGGCAGCAGCATTAAATTACGAACTTGAGCAACTTTACGAAAAATTATAAATAAAAAATTTGTGAATTGCTTAAAACTTGATTGCCGCTTTGAGTGATTAAAATGTCATTTTCTAATCGGCAACCGCCAAGTTCTGAATCGTATAAGCCCGGCTCTAAAGTTACAATGTTGCCCGCCTTAAAAAGTTTTGTTTCGTCAGTTCTTGTGCTTATAAAAGGCGATTCGTGAATTTCAAGTCCAGTTCCGTGACCTAAACTGTGAGGCATTTGTCTTCCGATTTGCGAAAAAATTTCGTCTGCTTTAAGTGCGGCTTTTTTTATAGAAGAGCCTGGTTTGTAAAGTTTTAAACATTCATCAAACGCTTTTTGCACGTTTTCAAGAATTTCTTTTTGTTTAGAATTTAATTTTCCGCGAGCAATCGTAATTGTGCAGTCGCTTGCGTAACCTTCATAACAAACTCCAAAATCTAAAATTGAAAGTCCGTCGCTTGCCCATTCATTTTTTGTGTAGCCAGGAAATGCGTGAATTGCAAAACTTCGCTTTGGTCCAGCGGCTAAAGTGTCAAAACTTGTTCGTTCGCAATTTTGATTTCTAAGTTCGCGTTCTATAAAAAGTGCAACGTCAGTTTCAGTTTTAATTTTATTTGATTTTATCATTTCTACGATTGATTTTGTCATTTGGTCAGTGATTGAACATGCTTTTTTTGTACATTCAATTTCATATTCATCTTTTATTGCTCTTAGCTCGATTACAAATTGATGAACTGAATCTTCGCTACATAAGATTTTAAATTCTTTTAATTCATCACAATATTTTTTCCAATCTAAATAACTTGTGCTTGGCGGAATTGCGATTTGTGATTTTTCTGGCAAACTTTCTTCGCTTAAAATTGATTTTATTGCCTTAAAGTTGTTGCGTTCAAAATTTGTGTAAGGTAAAATTTTGTCAGCGTGAGCTTTTTGCAAAGCTAAATTGTAATCCCAAGGAATTAAAAGACTTCTTTCGTTGCTTAAAAGAATTAAAATTGCGTCGCTTGTGTGGCCGCTTAAATAACGAATTGCACTTTCTCGACATTCTTCTTTGTCTTCAAAAATGCAAGCGTCAATTTGGTGAGATTTCATAAAATCATAAACTTTGTTCCTGCGTTGTTTGTACAAATTTTCAAAATCAAACATAAAATTTTCTCCTTTCTATCATCTTTTTATTTTTTCATTTTATTTTTTGCTAATTTTACTAACGGATCCTTTGTTAAAATCATTAAAATAATTCCTAAAATAAAAAAACAAATTGCACTTATTAAAACTGGAATTCCTTGCGAAATAAATCTTGAGTGTCCAGAAAAAATTCTTAAAAGTGGATTTTTTAAAAAGTAAATTGGAACGCAACAAATTGCAGAAAGAATTATCATTTTAATTGCATATAAAACTGTGGATTTTACAATCATTTTTAAGTCAAGATTTTTAGTTTTTTTCATAAACGCAAAAAGACAAATTGTGTTTACTAAACTCGCCAAAGTAAGTGCCAAAGCAATTCCTTTTCCGCCCATTGGTTTTACTAAGCAAAGTGCCAAAATTATATTTACGCCAAAATTTATTAAGCCAGCGATCGTTGGTAATTTTGTGTTTTGCTGAGCATAAAAAGATTGAGAAACAATTCTGTTGATTGCGATAAAAAATAATCCGATTATGTGAAAATTAAAAACTTCAAGCGTCATTTTTATAGAATCTTCGTTAAATCTTCCGCTTGCAAAAACTAATGTGATAATTTCGCGCCCCATAGTTAAAGCGTAAAAAGTTATTGGAATTGAAATAAAAGTCATAATTTTGATTGATGTTGAAAGCATTGAATTAAAAGATGACCAAAGTTGCTTTTTTGCGTAAGAAGTTAAATCTGGAAGAATTACAGTTCCGATTGTTACGGCACAAATTCCTAAAATCAATTCTTGAAGACGGAGCGAATATTGTAAAGACGAAACCACGCCTTCGCCCGCTCTTGTTGCAAGTGCGCTAGAAACAATGTCATTTAATTGATATCCAGCCATTCCGATAATTGTAGGACCAACCAAAGCGATAACTTTTTTTGTTCCAGCGTTTGAAAAAGCTTTTTTTAGCGAAGTAAAGCAAACCTTCCAATTATTTTTTAGAACAAACGGAAGTTGAAATAAGGCTTGAATTGTTCCGCCAGAAATTACGCCAATCGCCATTGCTCGTGCAGGATTTTGAGTGTGAGGTGACAAAATGTAAGTTGCAAGAATCACAATCAAATTAAAAAGAATTGGAGTAAAACCTGAAGGCGAAAAAATTTTTAATCCGTTTAAAATTCCTTGAAAAAACGCTGCAACTGAAATCACAAACAAATAAGGAAACATAATGCGCGTTAAAACTATTGCTTCGTTCATTGCTTGAATGTCTTGCGTGCTATAAAAAATTTTTAAAATCAGCGGCGTAAAAATTATTCCTAAAATTACAAAACTTGCCGTAAGAAAACTTACCAAAGTAAAAGTTGCGTTTATAAAATCTTGTGTTGATTTTTTTCCTTCAGGAGAAGTTGAATCTTCAAGATAAGTTTTAAAAGTTGGAATAAATGCAACCGAAATTGAATTTTCTGCAAAAAGTCTTCTGAACAAATTTGGAATCATAAATGCAATTCCAAACGCATCTGAAAAAGCAGATGTTCCTAAAAATTTTGCTTTTGTCATTTCGCGGATTAAACCTAAAATTCTTGAGCAAAGTGTTAAAAACGAGAGCGAAATTCCTTTTTTTACAAGAGATTTCCCATTTGAAGTTTTTGATTTTGGTTTTGCTGCGAGATTTTCACTTGAACTAGCGGAACTTTCAGTTTGCTCGGTGACTTTGTTTTCATCAGCGAGATTTTCACTTTTTTCAGCGGAAATTTTTTCTTCGCCCGAAAGATTTTCTGTTTCAGCGGCAGAATTTTTAGTTAAATTGGCGGAACTTTCACTTTCAGTGGCGAATTTGTTTTTGTCAGCGAGTTTTTTATCATCATCAAATTTACCATCAGATTTTTCGCTTAAACTTGCAGACTTTTTATTTGAAGTGGCAGAGTTTTCCGTAAAACTGTCGATTTTTTTATCATCATCAAAATTATTCATATTAAAAAGATAATATTCTTGTTCATTTTACGCAATGAGGATAAAATTAAATATATGGAAGAAAAATCTAATAAAATTAAAAATCAGAACAAAAAGTTTAAAAAGTCAAAATCAAAAAATTATGTTGGCGACACAAAAATTATCCCGGTTCGTTCAAAAATTTTAATTGTTTTTATTATTTTAATGTTGCTTTTAAGTTTTTCTACGAATTTTATTGCGTTAACACTTTCGCGAAGTGAAGTTATTAATCTTACGAATAAAATTCTTGTAAGTCAGTTGACTGAAATTTATTCAACTGCGGCAAATCAGTTTCAAATAAAATCTTATTCGCAAGATCAAAATGCAAATCAAAACGCTTTGGATGCAATTACGCAAAATGCAAAAAAATGCATCGCTGATGAAACAAAACATAATGTCGCTTTTGGCGTTCTTCCTACAGGAAAAATTCTTTTCTTTGCTTCTACAATTCCGGGCGAAAATTGGGAAATTTTTACTGACGAAAAAAACTTAGAAAATTTTAATTCGCTGCAAGAACAAGAAGGTTCGGTTAATTTTATTTCTCCAAGCGGCGAAGAATTTTTTGGCGTTTACAAATACAATTCTGATTGGCAATGTTTTATAATTCGTGCGGATTTACGTGCCGACACTCAAACTTCTTTATATAAAGTTTTTGGAATTATTTCGATTGTAATTTTAATTCTTACATTAGTGATTATTGGTTTTGGAATTGGAATTTTAAACGCTTTACTTTCAAATATAAAAAATTTCGCTTCTGCAATGTACGATATGCAAAAAAAAGCGGAAATTACAAAAATCGATTTGTCAAATGCTCCAAACGATGACATTTCTTATTTGGCGGCAAGTTTTAATGCACTTTCTGGAACGATTGATAATATTGTAAATATTTTCCAGCGATTTGTTCCGGTAAATGTTGCTCGCGAAGTTCGAAAAGAACAATCAATAAGTTTGCTTGGCGACAGTCGAGAAATCACAATTCTTTTTAGTGACATAAAAAATTTTACTTATCGGACAGAAGTTTTAGGAAATAAAATTTTTAAAGTTTTAACTGTTCATTATGATTCTGTGATGAATGAAGTTCAAAAATATAACGGCGTAATTGGTTCAATTATTGGAGATGCAATTTTGGCAAGTTACGGTTTGGACGAAAATTTAAAATCAAATAAATCAACTGACGCTGTAAAAACTGCTTGGGCAATTACAACTTATTCGGCTTCGCACAGAAAAATGATGGCTGAACGAAAAATCGAACTTGAAAAAGAAAAGAAATTTTCTGCACAAGAAAATCTTGAATACGAAGCGATGATGATTGATGTTGGCGTTGGAATTGACGGCGGACTTGTTCAATACGGAAACGTTGGATCTTCTTTGCGAATGACAAATACTGTAATTGGCGACAATGTAAATTCCGCTTCGCGACTTGAAGGTTTAACGCGAATTTTTAAAGTTCCGATTATTATCAGCAAATATGTAATGGAAGAAATTCTTAAAGACGAAGACGAAAAAGATAAATTTAAATTTTATGAAATTGCGACAGTTCAAGTTAAAGGCAAAACTGAAGGCGTAAAAATTTATTTTCCTTTGTATCGCGATAATAAAGTTGAAGAGTGGAATTATGATGATGTAAAACCAGAATTTGATATTTTTGAAGAAGGCTTAAAAGCTTATTATGAAGGTGATTGGAAAAAAGCAAAAACGATTATGAAAAAATCAAAATTGAAGCTTTGCCAAGTTTACCTTGAAAATATGGGAACAAAATCTAAATCTCCAGAAGGCTGGAAAAAAGTTTGGGAGATGAAAACAAAATGAAAAAAGTTGAAGATAAAAAATTGAGTAAAAAAAATCTTGCTAGCGAAGAAAAAATTCTTGCTGAAGAAAAAAAATCCGCTGTAAATTCAGAAAACTCTGATGACGCAGAAATTGACAGATTTCTTCCTGAATACGAAAAAATCCGCAAAGAAGTTGGAAAAATTGCCGCTTCTTCAACCGAAGAAGAATTTGCTGCAACCAAAAAAAATGGTCCGCGTTTTATGTGGAAAAATATTTGGCGATGGATTTTAATAGTTTGTGCTTTAATGGGAATTATTACGTTTTCAGTTACAAAACTGATTGACAACAAAAATAAAAAAATTGAAGTTAACGTTGAAGATTTTAGCAGCATCGATTTAAGAAATCTTTTAAATCAAGTTGGAACTTTGGAAGAACATTTAAAATCTTTGCGTTTAGAAAAAAATAATCTAGAAGCTCAAAAACTAAGCGACACAGAAAGTGCAACTTCAGAACGAAATAATTCTCTTGCAACTTTGGAAACTTTAAATCTTAGAAGAAGCGAACGAAATCAGCGAGAACAAAGTATTGAAGAAGAATATCAAAACTCACTTGCAGAAATTTCTTTATATGATGAAAGAATTCAAAATGTCGAAAATCAAATTGCTGAATACGAAGAAAAACTTAGAATGTACGATTCTGATAAAGTTCAACAAGCAAATGAACAAAAAGCTGCAATGGCTTCTGAGCGATTTTTGTACGAAACTGAAAAAAATTCTTTAGTCAACAATTATGAAAATAAACTTGTGGATTCCAGACGAGAACTTGAGCAAACAAAAAAAGACGATCTTGCTCGCCAAAATGAACTTGTTGCTTACGTTATAAGTCAATACGATCCGCCAGTTTCAAATAATTTAGAAAGGCAAGTTAGAAATTCTAATTCTTATTCTGATAATTATTCTGCAAATTCTAATGTAAATGGCGACGCTTCTCAAAATTTTAAAAGTGTCGTTCAAAATCAAAGATCTTATTATGATTCAATTTCTGCAATGGAAAGAGAATTTTCAGTTTTTCCGCAAAAAAGATCTAATGCGATTCAAAGTTATGTTTCGTCGATTTCAAAAATTGCAAAACACGCTGGAACTGAACTTGTAAATGCGAGCGTAAACGAAGTAAATTCTTTGATTAACGAAAAAAATGAATTGCAAAATCAAAATGCTTTACTTCAAAAAGACAATGAGGAAATCTTAAAAAATCTTTGCGTTGGTGATGTGAATGCAATTATTTTGCCTTTTAGACTTGCGGAAAATTTTGAAACTTCAAGTTCTAGTTTGGAAAGTGGAAGTTTTGCGAGCGAAAGTTTTGAAAGTGGCGGTTTGGCTGAAGAATACAGAATTTATGTGAGTGATGTTGCAAAATTATATTTTTATGGTGAAAATGCGACGCTTGAAAAAACTTGTGAAGTTTTGCATAACGGAGAAATTATTGCTCGCGGTTTTGTAAGAAATTTTGGTGATGATTTTTTTGCAGTTTTAACTGAAAAAACTCAAAATCCTTCTGTTTGCGACGGACTTGTTATAAAACTTCAAACTGAAACTTCTCAAAGTTTAGACGAAGCGAAATAACGCTTAATTTTGTGGTTTCGAGAGCCTCAATCACCGTAGAGGAAGCGAAATAACGCTTAATTGCTTAGAACAAAAAAAATCACTATAATTTTTCTTACTTTTTGTTTTGTTAAGTTTAATTTATGAAATATAAAAAAAATGTGCGTAGGCAAGGTTCTGACTTGAAAAACAATCTGCACAAACGAAGTGCGGAAGCCGTTTTTCAAGTCAGTGTTCTTGCCGAAAGTACATTTTTTTGTTTTATAAAAATTTAAAAGATAGTGAGGGTAGTTTATGGCACAGACAATCGTTTGCCTTGATCTTGAGGGAGTTTTGGTTCCAGAAATTTGGATTGCATTTTCTAAAGAATCTAGAATTCCTGAATTAAAACGTACAACTCGTGACGAGCCTGATTATAACAAACTTATGAATTGGCGACTTGGAATCTTAAAAGAACACAATTTAGGGCTTAAAGAAATCCAAGAAACTATTGCTAAAATTGATCCAATTCCCGGAGCAAAAGATTTTTTAGATAAACTACGCGACTTAACTCAAGTAATTATTATAAGCGACACTTTTACGCAATTTGCTTTTCCGCTGATGAAAAAACTTGGAATGCCTACAATTTTTTGTAATTCACTTGAAGTTGCTCAAGACGGAACAATTACAGGTTTTAAGATGAGATGCGAGCTGTCAAAACTTACAACAGTAAAAGCTTTGCAATCTTGCGGATTTGATACAGTTGCTGCAGGCGATTCTCATAATGATTTGGGAATGATTAAAGCAAGTAAAGCTGGATTTTTGTTTAAGTCAACTGACAAAATTAAAGCGGACAATCCTGAAATTAAAGCGTTTGAAGAATATGATGATTTATTTAAAGCGATTAAAAATGTTTTGTGATTTTTTAGAAAATTAATTTTTTAAGTTTGTAGTGATATCTTGTGCAAGAAAGAAAGATAGATTTTTTTCTGATGTTTTTGTAACAACGGTAAATAATAAAATTTAGCCCGCCGTGTAAGCCCTTTAGTTTCGTGCAAAAAGGTCGATTTATTTTACTAAGTGTTAGTCGGTTGCAAAATATTTGGTGGTTTCGAGAGCCTCAACCACCGAGCAAAATTTGCACGAAATGAGCGAAAAGCGAAGGCTGGAAGGGCGGCCGAAGTAAAAAAAACATGCTCCAAGATAAAACTAACCAATCAAAAAATATAAGGAGAAAATTTATGGCAGAAAGAAAAAATATAGAAATTTTAGATTCAACTTTGCGTGACGGTTCTCAAGGCGAAGGAATTAGTTATTCGGTTCAAGATAAAATTCACATTGTGGAAGCTTTGGACGAACTTGGCGTAAAATATATTGAAGCGGGAAATCCGGGCAGCAATCCTAAAGATATGGAATTTTTTCAGAAGGCGAAAAACTTAAAGTTAAAACATAGTCGCTTGGTGGCTTTTGGTTCTACGCGAAGAAAAGATTCGAGTCCGGCAGAAGATGCTAACTTGCAATCACTTTTGAGTGCGGAAACTGAAGATGTTGTTATTTTTGGCAAAACTTGGGATTTTCAAGCTACGGAAATTATTCATGCGACGCTTGAAGAAAATCTTGATATGATTCGTGACACTTGCGAATATTTGAAATCTCGCGGTAAAAATGTGATTTTTGATGCTGAGCATTTTTTTACTGGCTTTGCTGCGAACAAGGATTACGCTCTTAAAGCACTTGAGGCGGCAGTTCAAGGCGGAGCGACTACGCTTGCTCTTTGCGAAACTAAGGGCGGAGCTATGCTTTTTGAATGTTATAACGCTGTAAAAACCGTAGTTGAAAAATTTGGTAAAGTGGCGACGATTGGAATTCACACGCACAATGATTCTGGAATTGCTGTGGCAAATTCTTTGATGGCGGTTGAAGCGGGTGCAACTCACGTTCAAGGCGTTTTGCTTGGTTTTGGCGAGCGAACAGGAAATGCAAATCTTAGCACAATTATTGCGGACTTGCAGTTAAAAATGAATTGTAATTGTATTCCGCAAGAAAATATCAAAAAACTTACAGCAATTTGTAAACGTGTGGCTGAAATTACAAATATTCCGCTTGATATGGGAATGCCTTACGTTGGACAAAATGCGTTTACTCACAAAGCTGGAATGCACATTGACGCTGTTTTGAAAAATCCTTTTGCTTACGAACATATTAAACCAGAAGAAGTTGGAAATGAGCGCGTGTTCTTGATGAGCGAAGTTGCTGGCCGAAGTATGATTATTGAAAAAATTCAGAAATTTGATCCGTCAATTACAAAATCGTCTCCAGTTGTTTCGCAGATTATTGCACAAGTTAAAGAACTTGAACATCAAGGATATCAATTTGAAGGTGCGGACGGAAGTTTTGAACTTTTAGTTCGTAAGGCGATTGGAAAATATCAACCGTTTTTTAATCTTCATTATTACAAAACTAACGATCAGTTTCCTTTGCTTGAAGAAGGACTTTATTCTTTTGCTCAAATTAAAATTGATGTTGACGGAAATATTAAAATTGCGGCTGGCGAGGGAAATGGTCCTGTAAATGCTTTAGATACGGCTTTGCGAACTGCACTCAAGGAATTTTATCCGAGCGTGGAACAAGTTTATCTTACGGATTACAAGGTTCGTGTTCTTGACGGAAAAAGTGCAACTGCGTCAAAAGTTCGCGTTTTGATTGAATCTTCTGACGGAAATGAAAGTTGGTCTACAATGGGCGTTAGTTGCGACGTGGTTGAAGCATCTTGGCTTGCCTTAGTTGATTCGATTGAATATAAGTTGATAAAAGATATTGAAAAAAAGTATCAAAAATTTATTTAGTTTTGTGACCTGGCGGTTTGTTTGATGACCGCCAGGTTTTTGTGCTAAGCGTAAGGTTTATTTTATTTTCAACTGTTTTTTTACTTCAAGCACTTGCTCTAACGGAAGATTTGTTGCTTTTGCAATTTGTTCTGGCAAGAGATTCATTTCTAGAAGTTTTCTTGCAGTTTCAAATTTTTCTTGTTCAAGTCTTTGTTCAACTTCTTGTTTTGCCATATCTTCAGCTAAGTCTTTTGCCATATCTTCAGCTAAGTCTTTTGCCATATCTTCAGCTAAGTCTTTTGCCATTTCTTTGGCACGGAGTTCTGCTTGAAGTTTTAGTTCTTGATCCCAAAACATATATTCATGCCTCCATCTTGCGTTTAGTTTTACGCGGTTGACGATTTTTGAAATCTTTTGTGAAAAGTTTGAATCAGATTCATTTTCGCATAAATATTTAAAAAACGACTTTAACTTTTCGTCTTTCATTGTATCATACATTGTTGCATTAAAAAATATTTTGTGTGTTCCATCGTTCATTTTTATTTCAGGATTTTCTGCACAAATATTTTCAAAACTATAAACTGGTAATCCTTTCCCAAAAGCGTCACCTAAACACAAAAAAATTACATAACTTTCGTTTAAGTCGCTATAATTTTCGCCAGAAAAAACGCTGTCAACGTCCATCAATCCTTGATAATACCGACTTCTTTTTTCAAGTGAAAGTTTTTTCGCAACAGAAGTTTGAACTTCAATATCAAAAGTTCTGCCATTTTTTTCTTTAACAAAAACGTCTAGCCGAATGCCTTTAGAATCAAAATTGACTTTCATTGCTCGTTCTGATTGCAAAATTTCAATGTAGTCGATTTTGATATTCAACAAAAGTTCTAGCATTTCTTTGCAAATTTCGGGTTCACTTTCCATAACTTTGCAAAAAATAAAATTGTCGGCGAAGGTCAGATTGTTCCATTTTTCAAGCCAAGTTAATTGATTTTTTGATTTATTTAAACTTTGCATTTTATTCTCGCTGATATTTTGATTTGAAGTTTTCTTAAGCGGAAATTTGAAATATGTTTATGAAAAAGTGGAAACTTATTTTTAATTTTCGTTTGAGATTTTGCTTCTATATAAGAAAGTTTCAAAAGTCAGACGAGTTTTGAAACTTCCTCATATTTATATCTACCGCTGAAATTTAAAATCCGCAAAATTAAGTGAAAATTTTTTGTTTTTTTAACTGATTTTGTTGTACTAAGCGGGCTCTTAGCACAAAGAATTTTCGCTGTGTAAGGAATGTGTGCTCAAA
>CAZLXK010000031.1:0-16783 GCA_964563305.1 uncultured Treponema sp. | reverse complement strand
CTGCGTTGAACTTTTAAATCAGTTTGATTTTCAGTTCGACATGATTTTCGCTGATCCTCCATATTTCCTTTCCAACGGCGGAATTTCCGTGCAGTCGGGAAAGCAAGTTTCCGTAAACAAAGGCGACTGGGACAAATCGCGCGGATTCGATGAAGACAACAACTTCAACCGAAAATGGATTTCCGCCTATGGATAAAAATTAAAATTTTACACAATAAAATATGTCGCGAGTTTTGCTTGCAAAACTCGGTAGTGAGCAAAGCGAACGGAGAACTTACCACAACATTTTCTCCGTAGCGCAAATGCTCTCTGAACTTGACTTCCGCATTTTGAACTGCATAACTTGGGCAAAGACAAATCCGCCGCCGAATTTGTCTTGCAGATTTTTCACGCACTCAACCGAGTTCATCTTGTGGGCAAGACGCGAGAAAAAAGTTCCGCATTATTTCAACTACGAGCTGATGAAAAAACTCAACGGCGGAAAGCAGATGCGCGACTTGTGGTTTTTACCAGCTGTCGCTAAGTGGGAAACTGTTGCTGCGAGTTTGCCTGCAAACTCGGTAGTGAGCGAGGCTGCAAAGCAACCTTGCGAACGGAGCAAGCATCCGACGCAAAAGCCGCTCCCGATTCTCGCGCGAATCATTTTGGCAAGCACAAAAGAAAACGCCTGGATTTTAGATCCGTTTGCTGGAAGCTCAACGACAGGAATTGCGGCAAATTTGTTCAACCGAAGATTTTTAGGAATTGAAAAAGAAACTGAATTTTTGGAAATGTCAAAACGTCGGCGAGAAGAAATTGAAAATCCGGAAACAAGAAAAACTTATATAGGGCATCTCTAAAAACTATTTTTCGTCATATTGAGCGTAGCGAAATATCTATTTTTTGAGATTCTTCGCTTCTGCTTGAGAATGACGTTTTTAGAAGTCACCTAGGAAGAATTGAAAAATATTCAGCAACGGCAAAACCTTGAAAATAATTGCATCTTATGAGCTTATTTCAAAAGTATTTACTGTCATCTTTGCATAGCGCAGAATCTAGTTTTACGAGATGTTTCGCTATGCTCAACATGACGCTTGAAACCGTCTCTTCTAAAATATTTTTCTCCTGCTTTCCGTTTGAACCTTTTGGTTATTGCCGCTTTAGCAAAATTAGACTTTCCTTTCAACTGCGAGCGGATATAATAAACGCGTTCGGAAACTTCGTGTCATTGCCGTGCTTGTACGAAGTCTGGCGTTAGAGTCCACGGTAATCTAGAAAAAAGATTATCGAGTCAAGCCCGATAATGACAGTTATCGAACAAATCTAATTTTATTTGTAAGTGAGGAAACCAAATATGAAAAAATCAATTTTATTCCTTTGTTCGGTTCTGATGATTTCTTGCGGAGTTTTCGCGCAGAATCAAAATGCGACAGTTCCAGAAAAAGCTCCGCGCGTAAAGCTGAACACTGGCTACGAAATGCATGTCTTGGGGCTTGGAACTTGGACGCTCACCGGAGAAACTTGCGAGATGGCGGTTTACGTCGCGCTCAAAAACGGCTACAAGTTGGTTGACACGGCGGAATATTACGGAAACGAGGCGGAAGTTGGGAACGCGATTGAGCGCGCGATAAAAAACGGGCTTTGTACGAGAAGCGAAGTTTTTATCACGACAAAAATTGTTCCATGGGAAAGCGATCCTGATTCTGCGATTGACGAGGCGCTCCGTAAATTAAAAGTTTCCTACATCGACTTGGTTTTGCTTCATCAGCACTGTTCGGGCGACGACAAAGTTTACAGCGCGTTGATCCGCGCAAAGAAGGCGGGAAAAATCCGCTCGATTGGAATTTCAAACTTCTACACGGAAAAGTCGGTTCTGCATTTTATCAACGATTTCGACACGCCGCCCGCAGTTATCCAGAACGAAAATCATATTTTTCATCAGAATGCGGCTTTGCGCGATTGGGCGAAAAAATATGGAATCTACATTGAAAGCTATTATCCGTTCGGCGGGCGCGGACACTCAGATGAAAGTTTGCAGAATCCAGTGATTCAAAAAATTGCTTCCGCTCACAAAAAGTCCGCCGCGCAAGTGATTTTGCGTTGGCACGTTCAGGCAGGATTCATTGCAATTCCCGGAAGTTCGAATCCGCACCACATCGCCGAGAACATCAGCATTTTTGACTTTGCGCTGACTGACAGCGAAATGAGTGAAATTGCGAAGCTGAACAAAAATCAAAGATACGAAAGCTGGTGAGTTTTTTTTGGCGAAGATTTATTCGAGCATTAAATCTTGGTTTGCAAATGCCAAATGTTCAACTTGATTGCCAGTTGCTACAGCTTCATTAACGTTGCATTTTAAAACGACGAAAACTTGGGGAACACTTTTAATGATTTCAATCGGAACTTTGTTCGTGCAAAAATCCGAAAACACAAAATAAATATATAGAAAGAATTGAAAAATATTCCACTTCGTCACACAAAAACTCATAAGTTTTTCTTATTATTTCCCGCAAAAAATTTGAATCGATTTGTGCTTATTTCTACGTTATCATCTAATTATAAAAACAAGGGAGATAAAATGAAACCAAAGACAAAACGTTTCGCTTTATTGCTTGCGATTTTTTTCGCGGCAAGTGCAAGCAATATTTTTTCACAGGAGAACAAAATGAACACAAAATTAAAAATCGGCACAAAGGAATATTACGCAACTTTCGAAGGCAAAACCTCGCAAGAAGTTTTCGCTCTTTTTCCGCTTGAACTTTCGATGAACGAATGGGCGAGGAACAATGAGTTCTACACGCATCTTCCAAAAAATGTCGCTTCGACGGAATCTTCGCCAAAATCATTTGCGACGGGCGACATTGCACTTTACCATGGAGTTTCGCTTGTAATTTTCTATGCGCCGACTACGAACACTTCAGGCTACGTTCTTTTAGGCAAAATCAAAAATCCCGACGGAATAAAATCCGCACTTGTGGACGCAAAAGGAAAAGTTCTTTTTGAAAAATCGGACGAAAATCAATCGGCAAATCAGAATCAAAATGACGAGGAAAAAATCACGGAACTTTACAAGCGAATGTACCGCGCGATGATTGCCAAAGATTTTGATGAAATGGCAAAAGTTCACGACAAAAGTTTTGTGCTTGTTCACATGACCGGAACAAAAATGAACCAGAGCGAATATTTTGCTGCGGTCAAGGACGGAACTTTGAACTATTTTTCAGCCGACCACGACGACATCAGCGTAAAAGTCAGCGGAAACAAGGCAACGCTTTGCGGAAAGTCCCGAGTGAACGCAGCGGTTTACGGCGGCGGACGGCACACTTGGCGACTTCAACAAGATATGACGCTTGAAAAAATCAACGGCGAATGGAAATTCACGCATTCAAAAGCGTCAACGTATTCTCTTTAAGTAAAGCAAAACTCTAAAATGCGATATTTCTAGCTTGTGATATTTTAACGAGGCGAGAACTCGCAAATGTCTAAAAAAGCTCAAAATCTCTGAATAAAATCCAACGAAATATGACAAAATCCTTACAGATTGTCCAATTTTTTCAGTTCTTCAAGCAAATTTTTGTTAAGTTTTTCTTTGTTGAAAAGTCCATGAACAAGTCCAATAATTTTTTTTTAGATTGACCTAGACGCTGATGATAGACTTCGTATAAGTACGCCAATGACACGAAATTTTCTGACGCAGAGTGCGAAGATTAGTAAAAATAAATTTCTAGATTTTGATTTTATCTCACTATGAACCAATACATGTCCCTCATAAGAACAATCGCTTGTTTACATAAGAAACAAGCACTAATTCGCAGCGATAACATTTTTTATGATTTGGAACTTACGAACACGATATAAACTTTTGCACGAAATGTGGGAACGATTGGCACAAGTGCATCATTTGAACCATAGAAAATTTTGCTGTAAAATGTCAGAATAAAAAAAGGGAATCCGCCAAAATGAATCTGTTTAAAATCGCGTTCAAGGTTGTGCGCGCTGGCTCAAAAGTCATCTACAAGGGATTCGGCTTCAAGCATTTGAGCGACGCGACTCAGTATTATGTTCATCCGGACAATCAGTCGTACAAAGGAACCACGACGCTCTGCCAGCCGATTGGCGAGGCGGTTGTTCTGTTCACGAGCGTCGCTTCCGCAATCATGAATGAAGATGAAAACTCAAAGCCGTTCGGCGACTATTTTGTAAGCAAAAACAAGGACGAATATCTTTTTAAAGTTGAGCTTCCCGACGACTGGAGGGAAAACAAAGTTGTTGAAGAAAACGTCTTTTCATACAAATCTTATCTCAAAGGCAACGACATCACAGTCGCCGCATACGATGAAAGCGGAAATCTTATCGCAGGAACTATGGAGCACTTGCAGCCGCTCTACAAGCTTCTTCCCGCGTTCTGCGTCCTGATTGCGCGCGAAGTTGAGCGAGTTGGAGCTTACCGCGACATCATGGAAAAGTTCGTTGAAAATCCTGAGCCTGACACTTTTGTGAACCTGAACGAAGACTTGTATCAGATGCACAAAACTGATGATTATAATTTGAATTACGACGAAGTTCCCGAAATCAACGAAAAAGACTTCACTTCATTTTCATCAGCTTACAAAATCATCAGAGAAAACAAACTTGCGCTCAAGAAAGATGAAAAAATCAGCGTGAAAAAATTTGACGAAAGCGAATTTTCCGACGAGCAGAAAAGCCTGGTTCCGTCGCTCGGAGAAGAGTTTGTGATTTCAAACAAGCTTCTTCCGCTCTGCAACGCGATTTCAGGCGGCGACGTGCGCGCGGTTCTTTTCCACGGACCGTCCGGAACCGGAAAGACAATCAGCTGCAAGCTCGTGTGCCAGGCAGTCGGACTTCCTATTATGGCGACTGTGAACTGCACTGAAAATCTCGACGAGTTCGTGCTCGGAAGGTTCATTCCGCAAGACGACAAAATCATCTTCCGCGAAAGCTACGTCACAAAGGCGATCCGGGAAGGCGGCGCGGTCGTGTTCGAGGAGATAAACTTCGCAAAGCCGCAGTATCTCGCGTTCCTGAACTCGCTTCTTGACGACAACGGATTCGTCCGGCTCGACAACGGCGAAGTCGTGAGGCGGCACAAAAATTTCCGCTTCTTCGCCACGATGAATTTAGGCTACTTCGGCACAAAAGAGCTGAACCAGGCGCTTTACAACCGCTTCAACGCGATAATCGAAATCGCCGCGCTTTCAGACGAGGCAATTGAGCGGATGCTCACGACGCGCGTTCCCGAATGCAAGAGCGTTGTCAAAAAAATTCTCGGGGTTTACCACAAGCTAAAAAAGAAGATTGAAGCGGAAGAGCTTGACGTTGTGATTTCTCCGCGCAACTTGGAAAACTGGGCGCGCCTTGCCAAATACGAAGGCTACATGACCGCCGCCGAAAAAACGATAATTCCAATCGCCAAGTGCGACAGAGTTCTGGAAGAGGCAATCCGCGGAATTCTGATGATTTACAAGTGGAAGTGAAAAATTCTCGCTGTTGTTTTTCGTTCACGAAGCACTGAGATTTTGTTCTTGCCGTATGCAAGAGAATTTGATTCGATGATTTTTTTTGATACGAGTTTCTTCCTTCACTTTTTCTGCGAGAAAAATCAGTTCCTCAAGATGTTCCGCTTTGTCGTTCATCTAAGAGGTGAAATTGAGGTCACTTTGAGATATTTTTATTGATGAAAATCTTCTCACAAATTAAAACACGCTGTCGTCTTCTTGTTTGGCTTTATCTATTGCGTGCGTTGTAGTTTGTAAATTCATATTCAAACACAATATATCCAGAATTTGAGAAATCAGCTTTTGCTCTAAGATAAACGATTTCAAGCTCATCCGTCATAGTTGAGCCGTAGTTTCTTTGTCAGCAGTTCATAAGATAGCGTTCTTTTTTCAAGTGTGTACATCCAGTCGTCCAAATCGTCCTAGATGCTGCCCATCATTAAGAAATCTATTTTGTCGCAGTTTCCGTCATCAATCCAGGTAATATAACGATGGCGATGTCCTTGTCGCTATCTGATGTTTTAGAAGAAATGCAGAAGACTTAGCCCGCCGTGAAGTTTCGACTTCCTGTCGATTACGAGAATTTGCTCTGCAAATTATAAAAGTCTTTGTAGTTTTAAGGCGACATCATTGTCGCCATTTTTTGATTTTATTATATTCTCCAAGTAACAGGGGCGAGCAAGAATGAAGTGAAAACGGAAGTGCGGAACTCGCAACGAGGTTTCGAGCGAAGGGCGGTTTTGTTTGGGGCGAACTATTTGCGTAAATAATATAAGGAAAAAGTTTCAAAAGTCAGACGAGTTTTAAAACTTCTACAAAATTTACCTCAAAAATCGTAATGCAATGAGATTTTTGTAAGCCTATTTCAAAACATAACAGACTTTTGAAACAGACTCTAAGTAATGAACAGAAGAATTCGCTCCAAAAAATTCAAGAAATTTTTGCTCCGATTTTTTTTACGAAAAATTCTTGATTTGCAAGGATAAAGGCAAAAAAGTAAAGGCAAAAAAGCAAAACAAAACTCATAACTGTAATGAACGACAAGAAAGACGTTGAAATGGATTTTGTTAAAATGTTTACTAAAATCATGCTGGCGATGAGAATTATTCCCACGAAAAGCCAAGTTGTAAACGACGCTTTGCTCTTTTTTGGATTGTAATTTGGATCGATTTGCTGAACAATTTGCGTAATTTCTTGAGAATTTACAGGTGATTTTATTTTTAAAGGTTCAGCAGAAACTTTTTCGGCTTTTGTTAGCGAGCGAATTATTTTTCTGCAATTTTTGCATTTTAAAAGATGTAGCGAAAGGCTTAAAGGCAATTTTTGATTTTTGTCTAGCATTAAATATTCGTTTAAGTAATCATCACAAGTTTTTTTCATATTTTATTCCTTAAGTTTTATTTTTTTTGATTGCGGATTTGCAGTTTTCTTCTCGAACTCGCGGTTCTCGCGGCGGAACTGTTGGTTGCTTGGCGAAACTCGCAGTTTTCTTCGCGGAAGTTACGGTTCTCGCAGAAAAGTTCTAGTCTCTCAGCAAAACCGCCAGTTCTCGCAGAAAGCGTCAGTTTCATTAGTGAAGCATCAATTTTATGTTCCAGCGAAATCTTTAAGTTTTTGCGCCAAGATTTTTTTTGCTCTAAAAATATGCGACTTTATTGTGTTCACTGGAAATCCTGTAATTATCGCAATCTCATCCAGCGAAAAATCATAAAAAAAGTAAAAATCCAAACAAATTGCATAATTTTGCGGCAATTCTTTAATCGCTTCCCGAACCGCTTGTTTAGTAAAATTCAAAAGATTTTCTTTTTCCGGAGAATCCACAGTCGATTCTAAAACTGTTTCATCAGCAAGCGTTTCATATTCTGTATTTTTATTTTTAGAATAAACCGCTGTTGTGTAAGCAATCCGCGTAAGCCAAGTTGAAAATCTACTTTCTCCTCTAAAATTTGGAAGATTTTTGTAAACTTTAAGAAAAACTTCTTGTTCAAAATCTTCACAATCAGCCTTGTTATGAAAAAAACTCATTCCAACTGCCGTAACTCTCGCTTTGTATAACGCAACAAGTTCCGCAAAAGATTTAGAATTTCCTTTTAAAGTTTCCTTGATGAGCTTTAAATCTTTTTTGTGCGAAATTAAATTTTCTTTGTTCTTTTGAGAGTCATTCTTCATCAGATTTGTTGTTCTTGAAATTTGGGTTTAAATTGTAAAAAATTATGAACATAATTCCCAAAGCCAAAGGGACTAATCCTCCAAGTAACGCATAAGAAAGTCCTTGAATAAGTGCAAAAATTATTGTAAGAACAATTCCAACTCCCGTAAGACAAAGGCCTGTTAAAAGTGAAAAAACTTGAAGATTGATTTTTGGTTCTTTATAAGTGTGCTGAATCATTCGAAGTTTATTTTCTCTGTGTCGCCACAAAATTGCAAAAAACAAAATAACTGCACTCGCAATAATTCCAACAATTGGAATTAAAGAAAGCAAAATTTGCGCTGCTGGAGTTAATGATGTCATAAAATACCTCTATTTACTTAGACAATTTTTTTGTTTTAAAGTTGCATTTTTTCTGATTTTTGGAGCATATTTTTCTGCTTGACACTTAGCACGCAAAACAACATTTCGCCCCAAACAAAACCGCCCTTCGCTCGAAACTTCACGGCGGGCTAAGTCTTTTGTCGAAAAAATCAGCGAATAAACATATATTCATCAAAATACAAATCTCTTATTTGACCTAAAACCAAATTTTCGTTTAATTCTTGCAAAAGTTCTTCTTTGATTTTCTTTTCGCCTTTTTCCCTAAGTTCAGTTTCTGTGTAGCGAGTAAAATATTCTGTAATTATAGATTCTTCCATTCGTTCTTTTTGCGAAAGTTCTTCATAAAATGTTTTGTCGCCAGAAGGATATGTAAACCAAGCGGAAATTACAACTGTTGTGCCAAAACTTTGCGAATCTTCTGCTTTAGTGTGCGTTCTAATTTGTCTAAGTTGCGTAAAAGCGTCAACTTTTTCAGAAGTTTTTGAACTGTAATTTACAACTTTTTGCGGTTCGGGATCAGCGATTCTGTAATTTTCTGTTGCACGCGGACCTTTGACTAAAATTGTGATTATTGTAGCTAGAATTAAAAATCCTAAGAGAAATACAATAATCCATTGCAAAATTTTATTTGTTTTTGAAATATTAAAATTCAAATTTTTTTCCTTAAATAAAATAAACTGTGTCACCCTGAACTAGTTTCAGGGTCTGTTGATAAAAAAATTTAATATTTACAGATTCTGAATCAAGTTCAGAATGACAGCAAAAATCAAGCAAGTTGATAATTTTTTAAAAGTTCCAGCGTTCTTGTGCTTGCTTTTCCATTTTCATCAAAAGAACCGGGAATTCTCGCTTCTAATTCTACTGAATTTTCAAGCCATTCTTCTTTTTCTATTGTACCATTTTTCCGCAACAGTTCAACCAAGTAAGATTTTTCGAGCGGAACTGAATATTTTTTGAGCGAACCTAAAAGTTTTTCTGTAATTAATGCGAGCAGTTTTTCAAAACCAAATTGCGTTTTTGCACTTACGTAAATTGCGTCTGGAAAATTTGCGTCTAACATTGAAATTATTTCTGGCGAATTTTCGATTTTGTCAAATTTATTTAAAATTACAATTTTTTGAATATTTTGAGCGTTAATTTCTTGCAAAACTTTTATAACTTGATTGTATTGTTTTAAACATTCAGAATCACTTGAATCAACAACAATCAAAAGTAAAGATGCGAGCGTGCTTTCTTCCAAAGTTGACTTAAAAGCGTCAATTAAAGTGTGCGGAAGATTTGAAATAAAACCAACTGTGTCTGTAATTAAAACTGAAGATGCTTCAGAAAGTGACAATTTTCGCGTGGTTGGATCCAAAGTGGCAAAAAGTTTGTCTTCTACAAAAACATTTGCTCCAGTTAATGCGTTTAGTAAACTTGATTTTCCAGCGTTTGTGTAACCAACTAAGGCACAAGTTTGCGTGCTTGTTCGTTCGCGTTGTTTTCGCTGAGTTTCGCGATTTACTGAAACTTGCTTAAGTTCCTTTTTAATTTCTACGATTTTATCTTCAATTTGGCGACGATCAAGTTCAAGTTGCGTTTCGCCCGAACCTTTTGCTCCGTAAGATCCGCCTCGCTGACGAGCGAGTTCTCCATAAGTGTGCCTTAATCTTGGAAGAGAATAAATTAATTTTGCAAGTTCAACTTGTAAACTTGCTTCTTTAGTTTGTGCTCTTTGTGCGAAAATTTTTATAATTACTTCGTTGCGATCAAAAACTGGAATTTCTGCAAGTTTTTCCCAGTTTCGCTGTTTTGAAGCTTGAATTTCAAAATCAAAAATAATGCAATCAGCGAAAACGTCTTTTGCTCTATTTACGATTTCTAAAGTTTTGCCTTTGCCAAGTCCGTAAGTTGCATTTGCTTCGATTCGGCTTAAAATGATTGTGTCAACAGTTTCGTAACCTAAAGTTTTTACTAAATCTTTAAGTTCTTTTGGATCTCCCGCTGACAAATCATCTTTTTTTGGCGGAGGAGCCACGAGTAAACATTTTACTTTTTTTTCTTCTTCGGCTTTAACGTCAATCATAATTTTGATTATAGCAAATTCAGCAGTTTTATTGCAGTTTTTTTGAATTTTTGCCGATATTTTTAAAGATTAAAAATCTAAAAAAATACTTTCGGCAAGAACCAACTTTGAAAAACGGCTTCCGCACTCACTTGAAACTTCGTTGTGAATACGTTTTGTGCAGATTGTTTTTCAAAGTCGAACCTTGCCTACGTATTTTTTTTAGGTTTTATAAAAATAAGTCGATGTTTAATCTTGAAAAAAATTAAAGATGTTTTTTTAGTGGAAATTTTAAACTTTTTCTAAATAACGAAATATTATGGCCGATAATTTACTTAATGAAAAAAATATGAATTCTCATGGTTTAATGCAAAAAGCTTTAGAAATTCAAAATCGTGATAAGGAAAAGCAAGAAATGCCTAACATCAGTGAAAAGAAAAATAACAAAAATTCAGCGATTGTAGTTCGAGATGGAATTTTCACTATTTCTGAAAATTTGGAAACTTCGAGTGTAAAGCAAGATCCAGATTTAAAAAAACTTATTGATTCGGTTTTGAAATAAAGAAATTTCTCTAAAATACAGATGTTGCTAGTTCAATAAACTCACCAACCACAAGTTCAGCATGACAGAGTTTTGCAAATTTACGTCATTTCGAGAGCCTCAATGACCGTCTTTGCGTGGCAAGTTTAAATTATTTTTCGGGTTTTAATCCTGGAACTGCAAATTCTTTTGGAAGTTTAGTTGGAGTTCCGTTTTTTACGCAAGCCCAAGTTACATCAGCAAGAGCACACAAAATTTCGTCTTTAGTTTCAGCATTTTTTTTGATTTCTTGATGAAAAGTTCCGCTTGCAACTCCCATTTTTACAGATTGCGTTTCGATTGTAAGTTCATCATCAAGAAAAGCCGACGCTTTATAATGAATGTCAATGTGAGTTACGTAAGTATAATAACCTTGAGCAACTAAAGCTTTGTAGTCAAATCCAACTTGATGCAAAAAATCCATTCTCGCATATTCAAGATAATTTAAGTAAACTGCATTATTTACGTGATTATAACTGTCAAGTTCGTAAGGACGAACAATTAGTTTTGTTTTGTAAATCATTTATTTTCCTTTTTGTTGCTCAGAAATTTTTACGTTGTAACTTTGAAGCAAAGAAACTAATGCAAAAATCTTTTTGTAAGCGTCAACGCACATATTTTTTAAATTTCCTTCAGTAAAGTGATCAAGTTCTTTCCAGTTTAAAACAATTTCTCCGTGCGGTTTAACAAAATCTTCGAGAAGCATTTTTAAGTTTCTAGCGTAAATGACAAAATTTTTCATTGATTGCAAAATCATTGTGGCGGCTTCGTCGTTTGTGTCAGTTAAAAGCATAAGAATTATATTTCTTGCATCTTTGTCGCGTTCTGAACGTGGAAGATAAGTTTTGAATTTTATGCCGATTTCGTTTGTTTCGCCAAGTTTATCATCAAAAGTGATAATTTCGTTTAAAACTTCCAAAAGTTGATGAAACGCTTCGCTCATTGGAGAAGCAAGTTGTTGACTTGTCCATTCAGCACGAACTAAAAGAATGTCAGAAAGTTCACGCAATTCTTTTTTTGTATAATTCATTAGAAACGCTTTTAAGTAACTTAGCGGAGCTCCATATTTGTAAGAACCTAAAGATTTTCGCTCAAACAAAAGACTTGTTGATTTATTGTAATGTTTAAGTGGCTCAATTTCTGTTGTGTTAAAGATTTGCTTTAAAAGTGTATTTGCTTTTTCAGCGTTTTCGGTTGCTTTGATTTTTGAAATAAAACTTTCTGCTTGCTTTCTAATATCAGAAAGATATTCGTCGATTATGTGAAGTTCAGTTGTAGAAACTTCTTCTGAATAATTTGGATTTTCTGTAATAAGTTGAATAAGCATTTCAAAAACGCGTTTGTCTTTTACAGGTTTTAAGCGAGCAAGAATTCGTCTCCAGTTTTGAAAAGTGATTGGTTCAACTTCGCGTGTTCTTTTTAGCATCTTAAAAACGTCATCATAATCAGCATTAAAAGGAAGTGCCCAAGCAACTGCAATAAAATTTTTTAAATCTTCTGCAAGATAAGTTCCGTTTGCCGCAGAAAATTTTGGCGGAACTGAAAAATTGTGTTCTCGCAAGTTTGAATCGAACTTTTTAAGCGTAAAATAAAAGTCAAAAGTGCAAAAATTTTTCATCGCAATGAATTTTGAATACAAATCATCAATTTTTGCGAGTGCTAAGTTGTCCATACTTTGCATAATGTTTGAAACATTTGAATTGATTTTATTTTTGATTTCTTCGAGCGACATTGTTTTGGTCATTTCTTTAAGACCTTCTTCGCTGATTTCGTTTATAAGCGTTCGTTTTTCTTCGGAAAGTGAAGAATTTATTACCATCATTTTTAGAGCACTTGGCGTCATATTTTGAAACATTAGTTGTGCTGGCGAAATAACTTTATAAATTTCGTACAAAAATTTTGCTAGCGACGGATCAACTTCGTGTGAAGTAAATCTATAAAATTTATATTTTGTACGCATAAGATTTTTTGAAATGTTTTTAAGTTGCTTTTTTTTGATTGCTTCAGGATCGTTTCCACCGAAAATTGAATTAAATAATTTTGAAAAAAAATTTTCTTTAGACATATTTTAAATATATGAAAAAAACTTGATATTTTCAATTAGGTTAATTTTGTTGACATTGTGTTGGCATTTTCTGATTTATTGTGAGAATTCTTTGTTTGAGGCGGAGTGTGTTTTATTACAACAGACTATTTTTTTTATAGAAGTGATAATTTTTTTTCATTTTATAAGGAAAGTTTTAATTTTTTGTTGCGTAACAACGAGAATTTTTTTTGCACAAATGCAAGTTTAGCTCGAATTATGGGCTGGAGATTTTGTGGCGGAAAATAAATTTTTTTTACTACAGAAAATTTTTCTAGCACAAGGGGCGGGCGGTCTGCCTTTGGCAGTCCGCCCGCCGTGCAGAAGATTCACAGCCGTAAGTATAAAACTGACAGTTGCAAAAGCAGAGCGACGCTTTGCGAAAATAAAATTGGCAGTTGCTCGAAGCACTTTCGCTTTTTTACAGAAGAGCGACGCTTAGTAAAAAGAGCCAGCCGCAAGAAATTGACTGCCAGTTTCTTGCAAGAAGGTTTAGCCCCGATTGTAGCGATTTAGTGCGAAGCACCGAAGCGATAGCGTAGTCGCGGAACTTGCAATGGAATTTCGAGCGAAAGCGGGTCGAAGTTACAAAATATGCTCCAAATTATATGTAGTGATTTTTTGCGTTTCTTGATATAATCAAATTTATGACTGAATTATTAGCACCAGCAGGTAATATTGAAGCTTTGGACGCGGCTTTGGGCGAGGGCGCGGATGCAATTTATATGGGATTAAAAAGTTTTAATGCTCGATTGCGCTCTTCGAATTTTGCTTGGAATCAAGCGGAGGCGGCTGTTCAAACGGTTCATAGACTTGGGAAGAAAATTTACATTACGGTTAACACTGTTTGCGAAGAACACGAAACTGAACGGCTTTATAGATTTTTAGGGTATTTGAATAAAATTAAGCCTGACGGTTTAATTGTTCAAGATTTTGGCGTAATTCGAATGTGTCAGGAATTTTTTCCAGACTTGGAATTGCACGCTTCTACTCAAATGAATGTTGAAAGTGCGAGTGCGGCAAATCTTTTGTTTAATCAAGGTCTTAAACGTGTGGTTGTTGCTCGCGAACTTGGTTTTGAAGAAGTTAAGGAAATCAAAGAAAAGTCTAAGGCAGAAATTGAAATGTTTGTTCACGGAGCACTTTGTGTTAGCGAAAGTGGACTTTGCCTTTTTTCTAGTTTTTTGGGTGGAAAATCTGCGAATCGCGGAATGTGTGCTCAGGCTTGCAGAAGACTTTACAGTGCTCAGTTGAGCGGAGGAGATTCTCAAGGTTATTATTTTTCTCCTTGCGACTTGCAGTTGCTTGATCATATTCCTGAACTTATGACGATTGGAATTGACAGTTTTAAGATTGAAGGTCGAATGAAAAGTGCTGAATATGTTGGTGCAGTTACGGCGGCTTATCGTTTTGTGATGGATCATTGGCAGTCGGACAAAAAAGGTGCACTCGCTGAAGGTCATCGTATGCTTAGCACGGATTTTGCTCGTTCAAAAACTGATTATTGGTACGGTTTTAAAAGCGTTGAAGATGGCGTTAAAAATGCTGGCTCTAAAATCTTAAATCCAAATCAAGCTGGCGGAACTGGAATTTATCTTGGCAAAATTTCTAAGGTTCGGGACGCTAGTTTGCAGGAAATTCAAGAAGCGAGTTATTACCTTAAAAAGCCATTTTCTTCTGCTGATTTTACTTCTAGTGCTGAAAATGCTGACGGTTTTGGCGAGGCAAGTGGCAACTTTACTTTGAAAAGTGGCAACTTCGGCGAGGCAACTGGCTGTTCTTCGTCTTCGAGCGACAACTTCTCTGGCACAAGCGACGCTTTTTCTTCGAGAACTGGCGGTTATTCTAGCACAAGTGGCACTTCCCTTGACTCAAGCGACAAAATCAAAAAAATCCAAATGGCTGTAATTTCTGGTGGCAATTATGATCCAGATCCTGGCGACAGCATTCGGCTTCACAAAAAAGATGATTCTGGCAGAGAAAGTCACAAAGTTCGGCTTGTAAAAACTGACGGCAAGGGAAATCGATGGATTGATGTTCCAAAAGGTTTTTCTGTGGGCGACAGCATTTATCTTTTGCAAACAAAGGCAATGTCTAAACGCTACAAACACGTTTTGCCTCAAGATCTTTCGCGTTTTACAAAGCAACCAGGCCCTGAGCGACTTCCGATTTTAGATTTAACTGCGGTTAAAAAAGATGAACTTAAATGGCTTAGCGAAGGACTTTACATTGCAGTTTCCACAGTTTCCGACGCACATATTGTTCAAGCTTTGCATCCAGTTCGCATAATTCTTGAATGGAATTTTGAAACAAAATACGATCTTCTCAAAAAAGATTCTCCAGAAAAACCAATTCTTCCGTTTAGCAAAAAAATGGTGATTATAAATTTGGATCCATTTGTTCCTCAAGGAACTGAAGAAACTCTGCGTCAAGAATTAAATTTTTTGATTCAAAAAGGCTACACAAATTTTATTGTGAATAATCTTGCTCACATTGAAATTCTAAAAGAACAAAAAAATCTTAATCTTATTGCTGGTCCTTATCTTTACACATTTAACAAATGGGCGGTCAGTTTCCTAGAAAATTTAAATCTTATGGCACTTTGGGTTCCTTCAGAAAATTCTGCTGACAATTTGGACGAAACTTTTTCAAATAACAACGAACGTTCTCGCGTTTTATTAAGCGTTTTTTCTTATCCGACACTTTTTAGAATGCGTTTTTCTTTGCCTAGCGATTATGATTTTACATATTTTACCGACAAAGAAAATACAATGTTCAGAGTAAATTCTTCGGTTGACGGTTCGTTTGTTTTGCCAGAATTTCCGTTTAGTATAATTGAAAAAATGGACGCTTTAAAAAACAAAGGATTTAAGCGTTTGGTTATTGATTTTACAAAAACTCAAGTTCGCAAAAGTGATATGCGTGATTTGTCAAATATTATTGCTCGCCATGATCGCATTGAAGATTCTTCGCGTTTTAACTGGAAAGACGGATTTTATAATCCTGAAAAAATAGAAGCTTACCAAGCAATGAATGCAAAAAAAGCTAAGGCACAAGAATATGGAACTGTTTACAAAAATGATTCTAACAAAAATAGTAAAAATGTTCCTAGACAAAATGCTAAGCAAAATATGCAATCAAAAACCCGTAAGTCTTCTAAAAAACGTCATTAAATTTTACTTTTAGATCTTATTTTCACAATGTTCTATAAGGAGACGTGGGGATTTTTTTTATAAAAATTGTGATTTTTAACATCTTTAGTAAAACTTAAGTTTTTACTTTCTTAAATTTTAAACTTTTTTAAATTAAATTAGGAAGTTTCAAAAGTCAGACGAGTTTTGAAACTTCTACAAAATTTACCACAAAAACCGTAATGCAATGAGGTTTTTGGAAGCCTATTTCAAAACGTAACAGACTTTTGAAATAGGCTCAAATATGGAAAACAACAATAAAATTTTAATGACTAAAATGTAATTTCTTCTGAATCCTCCTCGTCGCTTTCGTTTTGTGCAGCGGCAGCAACTTCTGCTAACATTGCAAGTTTCTTTTTCTTCTTTTCGTTGTTGCTCGAGTCAGCACTTGAAGGAGCAGAATCAGCACTAGAAGATGTTGCGTTAGAATTTGCAGTTTCTTTTGAATTTTCATTTTTTTTGAATAAAGGTTTAAATTCTATGTGTTCTGCAATAACGTGAACTTTGCTTTTGTGCTTTCCATCTTCGCCTGTCCAAGAATCTTGCTTGAGTCTGCCAACAACACGAATTCCGCGACCTTTTGGACACCATTTTTCGCAAGCATCAGCCAAATTTCCAAATGCAGTAATATCAAAAAACGAAACTTCGTCTGTAAATTGTCCTGATGAAGTTTTGTAGTGACGATTTACCGCAAGTGGAATTGTGCAAATCTTAAGTCCGTTTCTAACTTCACGTTTTTCTGGCTGTCGCACAACATTTCCTTCAATAATAATCTGATTTAATGCGTTCATAAGAATTCCTTAAAATAAAAATAAAATTTACATTTTTTTCCAAAAGAATAAGTTTTGTGCGCACTC
>CAZLXK010000030.1:8966-17054 GCA_964563305.1 uncultured Treponema sp. | reverse complement strand
TCTGGCGAAATAAATGAATTGTCTTCAAATCAAGATTTACGCGGAAAACCAATGACTGCAAATTTGCAATTAAATATTCAAAACGTAAATCACAAAGCAAATTTTACACTTGACGCACGTTCTTATTCAAGCGACGCTTTAATTTCTTTAGATTATTCTGGAAGCGGAATTTCTACAGTTTTTGATGGAACTTCAGTTGCTTCTTCTTGCGGAATTCCAAGCGTAAATGCAAACACGCAACTTTCTATGGCAGCAAAATTTGACAATGATTTATTTTCTGCAAGCGGAAGTGTGATTTTAAATCCCTTAAAATTGAGTTCTGACGGTTTTGCAAACGAAATGATTGATAAATATTATTTTGAAGCACTTGATTCTGTAAAATCTTTGAATGCAAATTATTCGATTGATTACAATTCATCTTCTGGCGTAAATTTCTTGCTTGGTGGCGATTTTGGAAGAACTTTTGCAAATGCTTTACAAACTGCGGCTTCTAGCATTGCAAGTGACGCAAAAGATGCTGCTTTGGCAAAACTTTACGAGCAAATTAATTCTTCTTCTGATGAAACGAAAGCTTTTGTGAGCGAATTTACTGAAATTTATAATTCTATAAATTCAAAAGAAGATTTAGTAAACCAAGTGCAAGCAAAACTTGAAGCAAAAAAGACTGAACTCGAAGAAAAAATCGCTGAAAGTGCAAAATCTAGCGTAAAAAATGCAGCAAGTTCTGTAATAAAAGGGCTTTTTAATTGATTTTTGATGATATTTGTTTTTATCGGACTTGAGCCGATAATCTAAAAGAGCAAATTTTTTTTCGGAAGTTGATTTTCGAGTTTACTTATTGACTTAGAATGTTTAAGTATGATATTTTTAAAAACTGAAATTTGTATTTGAAAATAATTTTATTTATAGGAGAAATTCCATGTCAGGACATAGTAAATGGGCAACCATAAAACATGCAAAAGGTATTGCTGATGCAAAACGCGGTAAGTTGTTTACAAAATTTATTAAGGAAATTTCTATTGCTGCAAAAATGGGCGGTGGCGACCCAGATTCAAATCCACGTTTAAGAACTGCAGTTTTAAAAGCTCGTGCTGCAAATATGCCAAAAGATAATATTGAAAGAGCAATTAAAAAAGGAACTGGCGAAGATGGAGCTACATCTTACGAAGAACTTATTTACGAAGGATACGCTCCTGCTGGCGTTGCAGTTTTAGTTGAAGTTCTTACTGATAATCACAACAGAGCGGCCGCTGATGTTAGAAATATTTTTACAAAGAACGGCGGAAATTTAGGAACTTCCGGTTCTGTAAGTCGTATGTTTGATCGCAAAGGCGTTATTGAACTTGATGCAGAAAAAGTTTCTGAAGATGAAGTAATGGAAGTTGCTTTGGACGCTGGTGCTGATGATATTGTAAACGAAGATGGAATTATTACAGTAACGACAAGCCCTAACGCTTTTAACGCTGTTGTTGAAGCAATTCAAGGTAAAAACTGGGAAACACTTTCTGCTTCTGTAGATATGGTTCCGCAATCATACACTGCTGTTAGCGAAGAAGATGCAAAGAAAGTTGCAAAGCTTCTTAACAAACTTGATGATAACGATGATGTTCAAAACGTTTATTCAACAGTTGAATATCCAGAAGGTTTTGATCCAGACGCTGAATAATTTATTTTAGAAAAATTTGAAATGCTCGCTAAGTTTTTGGCGGGCTTTTTTTATTTTATGGAAGTTTTATGCGTGTAATGGGAATTGATCCGGGACTTGCAAATACAGGTTTTGGCGTTGTTGATGTAGAAAATAATAAACTTAAATTTGTAAGTTATGGCGTAATTGAAACTAAACCAGAAGAAAGTCATGAAATTCGATTGTTAGCAATTTATAATAGGCTTTGTGCTGTAATAGATGAATTTATGCCAGATGTTGCGGAAATGGAAACTTTGTATTTTTCAAGAAACACTTCAAGTGCTTTGGCGGTTGCTGAAGCAAAAGGTGTAATAAGTTTGTGTTTTGCTCAAAAAAATATTCCTTTGTACACATACACTCCAAATCAAATAAAATATTCTGTAACTGGAACGAAACTTGCAGACAAAGAAACTGTGCAAAATTGCGTTAAACTTTTACTAAAATTAAAAGATATTCCTAAACCTGATCACGCATCTGATGCTTTAGCTGGAGCGATTACACATATAAATTCGACTTGTGCTAGAAATTAAAAATTTATGAAACGTAGCGTTCTTGAAGTAAAGCCTAGCCCCGATCATAAGGGTGCGACGAAAGGAGCGTTCTCTGCAAAACTTACGCTTTCGTTTACAATATTTGTGGTTTCGAGAGCCTCAACCACCGAAGACAATGACGTATCAGTTGCAAAATTTGCAGAGAATGGAGGCGATGAGCCGAAACCCTGACGAGCGGGTTAGCACATAAAAATTTGCTCCAATGATTCGAAAAAAAATCACCAAGCATAAAAAACTTAAAAAATTCGATATCTTCAATAAGAATTTGGTTTTTGATATAATAATTTTATGTTCAATAGTTTAAGTGGCACAATAACTGGAAAATTTCCGCAAAAATTGTTAATTGACACGCACGGAATTGAGTGGGAAGTGAATGTTCCTGATTCTTGTCTTGACGAATTTGCGGCACTTGGCGAAGAAGGCAAGGTTTTTGTTTGGTTGCAACACACGGATTCTCTTATGAATTTGTATGGTTTTGCGACTCAAAATGAGAGACAACTTTTTTTTGATTTGCTTAAAGTTGATGGAATTGGTCCAAAAGCGGCTTTAAAAATTATGGGAAATATTTCTGCACAAGAATTTGTTGAAATTCTGGAAAGTGGCGATTTGGATAGTTTACAGAAAGTTCCTGGCGTGGGCAAAAAAACTGCGGCGAAAATGCTTTTGCAGTTGAAAGGAAAACTTAAATTTGATGAAAATGCTTCGAGTTTTGTGCAAAAAGTTTCAGTTCCTTATGTGGCTGTGATTGACGCTTTGGTTGATATGGGCTACGACAGAAAAAATTGTGAAATTGCAGTTGAGCGAATTGTGGGCGAATTAAAAGAGGATTCTTCGTTTGACTTAAAAACTTCTTCTGAAAAAGAGGATTTGATTTTCCGCAGAGCGATTGTGGAGATGTCTAAATGAATAAAAGTGTGAATCATAAAAGTGCTTATCCTCGCCAAAATAAAAATGATGAAACTGATGAAATGAATATGATTGCTCAACTTTCTCTTCAAGCGGCGAAAAATTTGGCTCAAGAAAGTGGCGGTTCTACAAAGATTGTTCGGAATGCTGATTTTTCTGATGATGATTTTGCTGGCACAAGTGGCGACTTTTCTCGCAAGGCTGGCGGTTTTCACGGTGGTCGGGCGGTTTCTTTTGGGGCGGAATCTTCTCGTGACGCAGCGGCGACTTCTCGCGACTCAGCGGCAACTTCTCGCGACAAGACTGACGGTTCTCGCGACAAGATGGAATCTTCTGGCACAAGAGCGGGCGGTTTCTCTTCGAGTGGCGACGCTTCTGGTGCAAGTGGCGACTTTTCTAGTGCAAGTGTGGCTTTTTCTTCAAGCACGAGTTCATCTTCTAGCACAAGGTCGGCAAATAATTTTGATTCAAAAATTGTACGTGCGGATTTCCTTAGCGAAGATGATAATTCTGACGGAAACTTGCGACCGCTTACGCTTAACGAATTTTTAGGTCAAAGTTCAATAAAAGAAAATTTAAGTGTTTTTATAAATGCAGCAAAAGAGCGAAACGAAGCTTTGGATCATCTTTTTTTAATTGGTCCGCCGGGACTTGGAAAAACAACGCTTGCTCAAATTACTGCAAACGAACTTGGAGTTGATTTTAAGGTTACAAGTGCGCCTGCTTTAGACAAACCTAAGGATTTGGCTGGCATTCTTTCAACAATTACGCCAAGAACTGTTTTTTTTATTGACGAAATTCATCGCTTAAAACCGGCAATCGAAGAAATGCTTTACATCGCAATGGAAGATTTTGAATTGGATTGGGTGATTGGACAAGGTGCGGCTGCTCGAACTGTTAGAATTCCAATTCCACATTTTACTTTGGTTGGTGCAACTACAAAAGCCGGAATGGTAAGTAAGCCACTTCAGACGCGTTTTGGCATTATCCAGCGCTTGCAATTTTATACGCCAGAAGAATTGAGTTTGATAATAAAACGTTCCGCGAAAATCTTAAACATAAAAATTGATGACGACGCTGCACTTCTTTTAGCAAAATGTTCTCGAGGAACTCCGCGCGTTACAAATCGACTTGTTAGAAGAATGAGAGATTTTGCTCAAGTGGAAAATTCTTCAAAAATCACGGTTGAAATTGTAAAACATGGATTAGAAAAACTTGGAATCGACAATTTTGGCTTGGAATATTATGACAGAGAAATTTTGCTTTCAATTATAAATAATTTTGGCGGCGGACCTGTTGGAGCCGAAACTTTAGCAATAAGCATTGGCGAAAGTGTTGACACGCTTGAAGATTATTACGAACCTTATTTGATTCAATGCGGTTTACTTCAGCGAACTCCGCGTGGAAGAATTGTAACGCTTCGTGCTTATGAACATTTAGGTTTGTCTTTGCCAAAGAATCAAGGTCAAAATAATCAAAATGATTTTTATGGACAAATTGATTTGTTTGGCAAGGAAGATTAAACTAAAACAAAAAAATCGTTTTTTTTATCAGCGAGACTTTGCAAAAATCAGCGGAACTTTACAAAAATTAGCGAGCCTTTACAGAAATCAGCGAAATTTTTCGTAAATCAGCGAAATCCGCGAAATATCAAAAAATAAATTTTAATTTTTCGAGAATAAATTATGAAACTAACAGATTTTGATTTTAAACTTCCTCAAGAATTGATTGCTCAAAAACCTTCTGGCATTCGAGGTCAAGACCGACTTATGCTTTTAGGAAGAAATTCTGGAATTGTAGAACATTATAAAATGTCAGATTTGCCAAATTTGGTTCAAGAAGGAACTTTAATGGTTTTTAATAACAGCCGCGTTCGCCGTTCACGTTGCTACGGAATAAAAATTTCTAGCGGTCGTGAGCAAGAATTTATGTTTTTAAATCCAATGGAAAATCCAAACACTTGGAACACAATGGTAAAAGGTGCAAAAAAAGTAAAACCTGGAAATATTTATAAATTTAGTGATGGAAGTGAAGGCGTTATTCAAGAAAATCCAAATGACGAAGGAACTGAATTTAGAACAATAAAATTTCCTTTTGAAATTACAGAAGATTGGTTTGAAAAAAACGGACATATTCCGCTTCCGCCTTATATTCGCCGCGAAGATGATGACACAGACAGCGAACGTTATCAAACAATTTACGCAAAAGAAACAGGAAGTTCTGCTTGCCCAACTGCCGGTTTGCATTTTACAGAAGAAATTTTATCTCAACTGCGAGCAAAAAATATTGAACTTGAATGGATTACGCTACACGTTGGTTTAGGAACATTTTTGCCAGTTCGTTCAGAAAATATTGAAGAGCATAAAATGCACGAAGAAGTTTATTCTGTTCCTTACGATGTTGCTCAAAAAATCAATTTGGCGAAAAAACAAGGGCGACCAATTCTTGCGGTTGGAACTACGAGCGTTAGAACTTTGGAAAGTGCTTGTGATGAAAATGGAATTGTAAAAGGTGGACCCGGAAGCACGCACATTTTTATGTATCCTGGATATAAATTTAAAGTTGTGGACCAAATGTTTACAAATTTTCATACGCCAGAAAGCACTTTAATAATGTTAGTGAGTGCCTTTGCCGGAAGAGAAAATATCTTAAATGCGTACAACGAAGCCGTAAAAGAAAAATATAGATTTTTTAGTTATGGCGATTGTATGCTGATAAAATAAAAATCAGCGGAGTTCTTCTAGCGAATTTCTTAAAAGATTTAAAAACTCAAGTTTTAAAATTGGACTTACATAATCGCTTGAAAATTGCTCATCATAAATTCTTTCTGCATCTTCTACAAATTTTACAACAACTTCTTTTTCAAGCGGAAGTTTCGCACTTATAAGTCTATTTTCGAGTTCTCGCGAATGAAAAACAATCGGTCCTGAAAAAACTAATTTAAAATTTGTAATAATATTTTTTTGCGTGTTTACAAGAAAAACAAAACTTGCACTTAAATTTGTGATTTTATTTGAAGGTCCAAGTCGCTTAAAAATGCTAACGTCCCAATCTTGAAGCGAAACTCTAATATTTGTTAAAACATATTTTGGCGGAATTTCAGTAAAACTGTCAAAAGGAATAAGTTTTGTATCTTTTTGTTTGATGAACTTAAAATTACTTGTTTGCTTAAGATTTTTTTCCCTTTTAAATTCAAGATAAGCGTTTAATGCGAGAAGTGGAGCCCAAAGCGTATGTTTGTAACCTTTCGCACAAATATTTCCGCCTAAAGTTGCCATATTTCTTACGGAATAAAAACCAATCGATTTAATTGCATCTTTTAAAACTTGTGGCAAATAATTATGTTCAAGTTCAAGCATTTGAGAAAGAGTAACCGCTGGCCCAAAATCTATATAAGTTTCGTGCTTGTCAATATGTCTTAGTTCAGGAACATTTTTTATAGAAAGAGATTCATCTGCAAGTTCGTCAATTTGAGTTGCTCCGCCAATAATTTGTAAATTTGCAACATTATTCAAATGATAAAAAACGTCACTTAAATTATTTGCAATAAAAACTGTTTTAAAACTATCTGACATTTTTGTTTGCTCCTAATCTTTTGTGATTTGCTGCGATTGCATAAAGAATTCCGTTTACTAAAGAATCTCTGTCTGTGCAACAAGCGTCTAAACCTTTTATTGCATCATAAATTTCAGAAACTTCAGGTCGATTTTTTTGCTTGAGAATTTTGTACGCTGTAAAATATTTTCCCGCATTGCAATATCCGCAAAGATGAATTCCCGCTTGATTAAATCCAAAAGTAATGTCTTGATAAATCGGATTATTTTTTAAATATTCCAAAGTAACAATTTCTGAATCTCGAATAATTCCAACTGGAATATTGCAACTTGTTACACTTTCGTCGTTTAGCAAAACCATACAATTTCCGCAAACGCCTTTTTCGCAACCGCATTTTGGAGAAAAAATTTTTTGTCTTCTTAAATATGAAAGCAAAGATTCTTCTGGTTCAGCATTTATTATAGTTTTTGTGCCGTTAAGAATTATTGGTATTATCATTTTCGCTCTCCTGCGTTTCTTCTTGAACTTCTTCTAAATTTCCAAAATTTTCTTTTGAATCTTTTAAATCTTTAGATGATTTTGATTCTTTAAAATCTTTTGAATCAGATAAATTTTTGTCAGTATAAGCATTTAAATCTTTTTCGATTTGTTTTGAATGTTCAAGGATTTTTTGTTCTGCGAGTTTATAATAAATTGTGTCGCTTTGAAGCGGAATTACGTTTATGCAACAATTTAAAACTTGAGTTAATGCTTGCGTGTAAGCCGCCGGTAAAATTTGAAAAACTAAATCCGAAACTCTCATTGGCTCTTCATCAGATTGCATAAAATTTATATTAATTTTTGGATATTCAACAAAATCATTTTCAACTAAACTTTGCATTATTTTTTGAACTGAAAGTTTTACAGAATTTTCTGCGGATTTTATGTTGATGACTTTGCCAGCATTTAAAACTAAAGTGATTGAACGAATTTTTTCGCGAAAAGTGCAAGAATCAAGTTCAAGTTCAAGAACTGCAACTCCAAACGAAGTTTTATAAAACGGTTTGCCAGAAAAAGTTTCGCTGTTCCATTTTTTCTTTTGCGAAGGCGAAAGTTTTCGTTTTACAACAAAAGGTTTTGGCGTTTTTTCATCACATTTTTTTATTTGAACAAGACATTTTTTTAAAAGATTTGTCATAATGCTGATGCTCGAATAAATATTTTCTGGAAGCAAAGGTTCATTTCCTGGCTCAAATTCCGTGTTTAATTTTACTTGAGACGGATTTATGTCTAAAGTTTCGCAAATAATTTTTGTCCAAATTTCAAAAATCGAATGTGAAATTGGCGGACAATGAATTATAACATTTGAATCTTCGTCTAAAATAAGTTCCATCGATTGTTCGCTTTCGTTTA
>CAZLXK010000030.1:2506-8956 GCA_964563305.1 uncultured Treponema sp. | reverse complement strand
GCCCAACCGCAAGCAAATCCAATTCCGCGTAAAGGCGAAGAACGAATTGCGTCATATTTGTAATTTAAGTTGCGAAGTTTTCTGTCTTGCGAATCAACTTGGTAAGACGCATATCTTCTGTTAAAATCGCTGATTCTTGTGGCGGCGTTTATACATTCTGAATATTTATCAAGTTCAATCAAAAATGGATAAGTTGATTTTTTTGACTTAGAAGATTTTTTAGATTTTAAGTCGTTTTCAGAAATTCCGTTAAGGGTGCGAATTTCTGCTGGCGTTAAATTTGATTTTGCTGCAATTAAATTTAATTGGTTTTCCACAGCGAAAAATGCTGCAGAATCAATAAGTTTTATGTCGATTGAAGAAGACGGATTTTGACTTTTATGAATTTTTGCGTCAATTTTTAATGCTTCAGGTTTTACTTCGCCAGTTGCAGCAATTACAAGTCGGTCAATAATTTCTTGTGCAAATGGATTTAAAAAACCTGCGTCAACATCAATATCAATTTGCATCGCTTTGATTTTTCCATTTTCGTCAGTGGCGGTTTTGTGTTTTATTAAAATTGGACGAACCGCATCTATAAAATTATTTTGTTCTTGCCTAGTGTAAACTAATTTTACAGATTTTTTCGTTTTTAAGGCAGCAGTTGCAACTTGGCAAGCAATTACAGAATTGTACCAAATGCTATTTGAACTTCGGTTGTAAGTTTTTGTTCGTTTTATGTTAATTGATTCACTTTTTAAGTTTAAACTTTTTGAAAGCATATAACGTAAATCAAAAATCCATTGAGTTGGCGTATAAACTGTTAAACTTCCGTCTTTCCAAGAACATAACGCTCCGTTCGTTTCGCCATAATTTGGAATGTTTAAAGAATATGAATAATCTTGTTCAAGAACATTTGCCGAGCTTTCAAAAATTTTTTCTAAGTCACAATTTTTTGGCCATAAAACTTGGCGGCTTGCGATTTCGTCTGAAAAAAAATCAGAATCAAGATCTTGCGTTTTAGATAAAGTTTTTGATTTTTTGCTGATTTTACTTTTTTCTGCGGATTTTAAGTTTGCTGATTTTAGATTTTCGGATTTTGAATCATCAGATTTTAAGTTTGCTGATTTTAGATTTAAAGAATTTTTTTCGTTTAAGCTTTTATCTTCTTTTTCTAAATCAAATTTTTCATCAGAACTTTCAGATTCGCTAAGATAATCTTCTATTGAATTTTTATCAATTTCGATTACAAGTTCTTTCATAAGTGCGTTAATCATATCAGAATTCGGACCAACTAAAAGTCCAATCGGTTCGCCTAAATATGAAATATTTCCGTTGCAAAATATTGAAATCTTTCCACCAACAGTGTCAATAATATTTGAGCCAGGAACATCGCGTGCTGTTATAAGAAAATAATCGTCTGGAAGATTTGGATGTGAAACTGATTTTATAATTCCTTTTTGAGACGGACATCGCACAACTTTTGCAACAAGCGTATTTTCAAAACTTAAGTCTGAATAAAAATCATTTTGATAAGAAACTTTTGCTCTTTGCCTTTTAGTTTTTTTTGCTGATTTTTCAGAAGTTTTCACGGTTGATTTTTCTGCGGATTTTTCAATAGTTTTTTCAGTTGATTTTTCACTCATGATAAAATTCTCCAACTTCTTTTACAGTTTGAATTACATAATCTGTCATTTCTTGTGTCATATCTGGCCAAAGTGGTAAAGAAATTGTTTGTAAATATTTTTTTTGTGCGTTAGGAAATTTTTCTGATGTAAAATCAGGATAAAGTTTTTTGTAAAAAGTAAAATTGAATAAAGGAATAAAATGTACGCTTATTCCTAATCCTCGATTTTGAAGTTCTTTAGCAAAAGTGTTTCTGTTGCATTTTAACTTTTCTAAATTTAAGCGAAGTAAATATAAGTGCCAAGAATTTCCTTTCGAATTTGGTGGCAATTCTAAAAAATCAAGATTTTTAAAAGCATTATTATATTTTTCTACGTGAACTTTTCGCTTTTCATAAAAATCGTCGGCTTTTGAAAGTTGAACTCGCCCAATTGTTGAAAGAATGTCTGGAAGATTAAATTTGTATCCAGCAGCAACAATGTCATATTCCCAACTTGCTTTTTGTGAAGTGTAGCGATCCCAAGTTGTTCTGTCCATTCCGTGCATTCTCATTTGAGTCATTCGTTTGGCAAGTTCTGGATTTTTTGTAGTGACCATTCCACCTTCTGCAGTTGTAATAGTTTTTGTTGCATAAAATGAAAAAACGCCAATGTCGCCTAAACTTCCGGCAAAGCCAAATTCTGTTTTACTTGGAAAAGAATGAGCACAATCTTCTATAACTTTTACATTATATTTTTTTGCAATTTGATTGATTTTTTGCATATTGCAAAGATTTCCACCAACATGAACTGGAACAATCGCAACAACATTTTTTCCTTTTGGACTTTTTAGAATTTCCTCAATTTTTTTAGGATCAATCGAATAAGAATCTTTTTCAATATCAGCAAAATAAACATCTGCACCTAAATGGATTGCTGAACTTGCTGTAGAAACAAAAGTGTAGGGCGTTGTAATAACCGCTTTGCCTTTTTTTACGCCACACGCTTCCATTGCCAAAATCATTCCGCTTGTATTTGAATTTACTGCAAGAGCGTAAGGAACTTGTATTTTTTTTGCGAATTCTTTTTCAAATTCAAGAGTTTCTTTTCCAGTTGTAAGCCAGCCAGAACGTAAAACTTTTAGAACAGCATTTTCTTCATCTTGTGAAATTGACGCTTTAAAAAATGGAACTTTAATTTGCGACATTATAAAACCACCTTTGCACTTAAAGTCATACTTATTCTTTCGTTATATTTTTCTTCATCAGAATAAAAATCGTCAAGACTTTTAACATTTTTTCTTAAAATTTTTAACAAAACTTCTTTGTTGCGGAATAAATTTTCTTGTTCTTCTGTAAAAAAACAAATTGGTTTGAGTTCTTGAATTAAATCAAAAATATTTATATTTTCTAGCGGAAGACTTTTTAAGGTTAAAATTTTTTTATATTCGGTTTGCTTTGGTTCTTCTTCTTTTAGCCATAAAGGTTCTTTTAATCTTTCGCCTCGTCTTGTACCAACAAATTGAATTTTTATGTCTTTGTCTGGTTCGTAACCTGCAAATTTGATTATTTGCCGAGCCAAATCTAAAATTTTTATACTTTCGCCCATGTCTAAAAGATACGCTTTGCCATTTTTTCCAACTCCGCCAGTTTGCAAAACCAAAGAACACGCTTCTGGAATTGTCATAAAGTAACGTTCCATTTCTGGATTTGTAACTGTAACTGGTCCGCCGTTTTTAATTTGTTCCATAAAAATCGGAAGAATTGAACCGCGCGAACCTAAAACATTCGCAAATCGCACAAACATAAAAGATTTGTCTTTTTTTAAACTTTCTGATTTTTTTGCATATTCGATTATAAGTTTTTCGCAAAGCATTTTACTAACGCCGTAAACGCTAACAGGATTTACTGCTTTGTCTGTGGAAATTAAAACAAATCTTTCAACTTTAGTTTCTAAAGACGCATCTAAAAGATTTTTTGTTCCAAAAACATTATTTTCTATTGCCGCAACTGGATTTTCTTCCATCATTGGAACGTGTTTGTACGCCGCACAATGAAAAATCACATCAGCGTGAGTTTTTGAAATAATATATTGAACGTAATTTTTATCTTTCATATCGCCAATAATTGGCACAACTGACGCTTTTTCGCCCACGCCTTCATTTTGCAAAACGTGAAGTTCTCGATAAATGTTTACGATTGAATTTTCGCCGTGTCCAAAAAGATAAATTCTTTCAGCTCCGCCTGAAAGTAATTGACGAGCAAGTTCGCTTCCAATGCTTCCGCCAGCGCCAGTTATAAAAACTCGTTTGCCTTTTAAGTAAGCAAGACTTTCTTTTAAGTTTAGCGTGATTGGAGTTCTGCCTAAAATATCAAAAGGATTTATATCGCGTGCCTGAATAAGATGAGCGTTTCCGTCAATAATTTGGCTTACTGAAGGAAGAATTTTTATATTTATAAATCCTGCTGATTTTAATACATCAAAAATGTGCCGAATTTTTTCAGTTGGAGCACTTGGAATTGCAATAATTGCTTCGTCAAGAGCGTTTACTCTAAGAACGTCGCCCATAGAATCGATTGGTCCTAAAACTGGAATTCCGTCGATTTTTGTTCCGATTAAATTTTTGTCATCATCTAAAAATGCTGTAACTGTACCAACAACTTTTTTTTCCTGTGATTCTTTTGAAATCATTTGTCCAGCAAAACCAGCACCAATTATATATAATTTTGAATCAGAATTTTTCATATTATTGACTGATTATAGCACAGAATTTGAATTTCTGTCATTCTTAGCGGAATTTTCATTTGGAACAGAAGTTTTTTTTATTTCAGCGAAGCCAAAATCAGCGACAAATCCGCGACAAACCGCCATAAATCCACAAAAAAAATATTTCTAATAAAAAAAAATCAAATTCCGATTATCTATGAGAAGACTTAAAAATTTTTGAGGGGATTTTATGCTAAAGAAAAAATTTTTTATTGCGACATTTTTAATATTTTTATTTGGCACAAATTTATATGCAATGACAATTTCTTTTGAAATCTTAGAGCGAAATTCTCTTGAAAATAACGTAAAAGAATCTTCGTATTTAATAGAAGATGCTTTGTTTGATTATTTTTTTGATAAAGGAATTGTTGCATCAAATTCATTAACTTGCGTTTCTGACAGCGAAAAAAAAGATGAACAATTATTTAGAAAATCACTTGCAGAAGCAAGAGAAGGCGGCCTTGATTATTTTATTGAAATTTTAGTTTTTTATGAAAATGCAAAATCAAGTTCAAATTCTTCAATCACAAATCTTAAAAAAATTTCTTGGAAACTAATCGACGTAAAAAAAGATAATATTATTGCGAGCAATGAACAAAATCCTTTAAATAAAAAATTTGATGATGAAAAAATCGGAATTTATGAATTAACAAAAAAAATTGCTGACGAAATTCTTTATAAAATAAGAAATAACGGGTGAGGAAATATATGAAAAAAATCTTTATATCAGTTTTAATTTTACTCACAGGAGTTTTCTCGTTTATTTTTGCACAAAATCAAGTTTCGGGAACAATAAAAATCGCAAATCAAGGCGAGTTGCCAAGAGGAATTTTTTCTAAAGCTCAAGGATATTTGCCTGGCGACACAATCAATCTTACAAATCAAGAAACTGGATTAACTGTTTCAGTTTTAAATCTTGGAACTTTATCAAGCGATGATTCAACTGCAATTTTACTTTCTCAAGAAGCGGCACAAAAACTTGGCTTAGAAAATAATTCAGCTTTTCAAATTCAATTAAATCCTCGAAGCGATTCTGTTGATGAAAATGTTTTAGGAAATGCAGTTCTCTCAAAAAATCCTTTCGCAAATGAAAATCAGCAAAATTCTCAAAATCAAGAAAATGAAACTTCTTTAAGTTCACAAAATCTTGATGATGCAGAAAATTCACAAAATCAAAACTCTAATTTGCAAAGTGAAGACGAATATGAAGATTCTTTAGAGAATGACAACGATTTTGAAAAAGAAAAACAAAATATTGAAACGATGTCGCCCGCTGAACGCTCGGAAAATCAAAATGAAAATCAGGAAATCGAAAATCAAAATCTGCAAACAGAAACTCAACAAAGTCAAGAAGATGAAGCTTTGCTCGAAGAATTTGACGCGGACGAATTAAATCCGCTTGAAGAAAATCAAAATAATTTTGCAGAAGATTTGCCTGACGAAAATGTTGAAAATCTTGACGGCGAAGATGAAACGAAAAATGATGAAGTTATTGCAGAAGAATTTTTCGCTGACGAACTTTTGCCGCTCGAAGACGAAAATCAAAAAACTCAAGAAAATTATGGCGAACTTGAAGATGATTTAGATGCTGAAAATGTAGAAAATAACGAAAATAATCTTGAAGATGAAAAATCACCAGAAAATACTTACGAAGAATTTACGCCAGATGAACTTAATGATTTTTCTGAAAGTTTTACGCCTTTAAAAGATGAAAATTCTGATTCTGAATTGAGTGCGAATTTTGATGACGATGACGAACTTGAAAAAGATTTAACTGGCGAAAATGTTGAAAATCTTGACGGCGAAGATGAAGAAGTTATTGCAGAAGAATTTTTCGCTGATGAACTTTTGCCGCTCGAAGACGAAAAGCCAACGCTTGACTATGGCGAACTTGATGAAGATTTATCTGGCGAAGAAGTTTTGAGCGTAGAGCCAGATGAATTCACCGAACTTGAAGAAGATTTAACTGGCGAAAAAGTTGAAAATCTTGGCGGCGAAGATGAGGAAGTTCTTGCAGAAGAATTTTTCGCTGATGAACTTTTGCCACTCGAAGACGAAAAGCCTTCGCTTGACTACGGCGAACTCGATGAAGATTTGCCAG
>CAZLXK010000030.1:0-2406 GCA_964563305.1 uncultured Treponema sp. | reverse complement strand
TCGCTGATGAACTTTTGCCGCTCGAAGACGAAAAGCCTTCGCTTGACTACGGCGAGCTCGAAGATGATTTATCTGGCGAAGAAGTTTTGAGCGTAGAGCCAGATGAGTTTACCGAACTTGAAGAAGATTTAACTGGCGAAAATGTCGCAAACAATGAAAATCTCGAAGAGGAAAAGCCTTCGCTTGACTACGGCGAACTCGAAGAAGATTTATCTGGCGAAGAAGTTTTGAGCGTAGAGCCAGATGAGTTTACCGAACTTGAAGAAGATTTAACTGGCGAAAATGTCGCAAACAATGAAAATCTCGAAGAGGAAAAGCCTTCGCTTGACTACGGCGAACTCGAAGAAGATTTGCCAGGCGAAAATGTTGAAAGCAATGAAGAAGTTGAAGATTCTCTTGAAGTGCCAGAAATTTTTGAAGAGCCAGAAGTTGAAGAACTTGAAGTAGAAGACTCAAACGAAACTGAAAAATTTGACGAACTTGATGAAGAAGAACCAAAAGAAGAACCAGAAGAATACGAAGCAATCATTCTAGTTCCTAGCGAACCAGAAATTCCTCAAGAAAGTCAAGAATCAGAATCATCAGAAAATCAAGTTGAAAATGAAGGCGAATCTGAACAGAAACCTTTAATTCTTGATGTAAAAGAAGTTCCTCAAGAAAATCAGAGAAATGAAGAACTTTCAGAATCATCAGAATCAACTCAAAACAAAACTGAAATTTTAATACAAGATTATATTGTTCAAGAAAAAGATTTAAAACCAAATTTCTATTACGTACAAATTGCAAGTTACGCAAATGAACAAAATATTCTGAACGTATTAAAAACTTATTCAAAATATCCAATCGTTTTAGTTCCAACGAATAACGGAATGTATAGAGTTTTAGTTGGACCTTTGACTGTTGACGAATATGGCGTTGTTCTTGCAAAGTTTAGAGCATTCGGATTTAAGGATGCATTTGTAAAGACAATAAATTAATCGTACTTGAAAAAAAATACTAGTCGGATTGTAGGGGCGAGCGTAGCGAGTTGCGAAACGAAGTGTAGCAATGGAGCGATTAGCGGAACCCCGAAAAGCCTTTACTTAAAGAACTTACTTCAAAAAATCAAAAACGCAAGCACAAATTCTCTTTAAATCACATCTAAAATCACAATTCGTTATATATAGAATAAAAAATCAAATTTCATTATAATGCAAAATAATTTAAGTTTATTTTTGAAACAGACTTAAGAATTTTTGTTGTTAAGGGAAAAATATGTATAAATCAGTTGATTCTAAGGCAAATTTTACGAAACTTGAAGAAGAAGTTTTAAAATTTTGGGAAAAAAACGATACTTTTAAAAAATCAATTTCACAGCGAGAAGGTGCACCTGAATTTGTGTTTTATGATGGTCCGCCTTTTGCAACTGGACTTCCACACTTTGGACATTTTATTCCGTCAACAATAAAAGATATTATTCCTCGTTATCAAACTATGCGTGGCAAAAAAGTTGAGCGACGCTTTGGCTGGGATTGTCACGGACTTCCAGTTGAAAATTTAATTGAAAAAGAATTAGGAATTAATTCAAAACACGAAATCGAAGCATACGGAATTGCAAACTTTAATGAGAAATGTAAAGCGTCGGTTTTAAAATATACATCAGAATGGCGTCAAACTATTACGCGAATGGGACGTTGGGTTGATTTTGACAATGATTACAAAACCATGAATCCAGATTATATGGAATCGATTTGGTGGGTTGCAAAAACTTTGTGGGAAAAAGGTTTAATTTACGAAGGAAAATATATTTTGCCTTACTGCCCGCGATGTTCTACAGTTCTTTCGACTCACGAACTTGCTCAAGGTTATAAAGAAACGCAAGATCCAGCAATCACAATCCGTTTTAAAGTTACAAAATCCTCTGACGCAATCGACGACAAAGAAATGGCAAACGGAAAAACATATATTCTTGCTTGGACAACAACTCCGTGGACTTTACCTTCAAACTTGGGACTTTGTTTTGGTCCAGAAATTGAATATGTAAAAATTTTAGACAAAGAATCTGGCGATTATTACATTCTTGCCGAAAGTCGACTTAGTGCTTATTACAAAAATGAAAGTGATTACGAAATAATTTACAAACGTTTAGGAAAAGATTTTTTAGGTGCAGAATACGAACCGCTTTTTCCATATTTTGCTTATCTTAAAGATCCTGCAAAGTGCGAAGAGAAATCTCATCAGAAATGCGAAAAAGGTGCGTTTAGAGTTTTTAATGCTGACTATGTTTCTACAGAAGACGGAACTGGAATTGTTCATATTGCACCGGCTTTTGGTGAAGACGACTCAAAAGTTTTTAAAGGAACTGGAATTCCTTTTGTTGAACCAATGGACGCAGAATGTAAGTTTACAAAAGAAGTTTCTGATTAC
>CAZLXK010000029.1:0-17183 GCA_964563305.1 uncultured Treponema sp. | reverse complement strand
GAAAAAGCCCAAAGAAACGCAGATTAAAACTTGTTATTATAAAGCCACGCTAAACCTGTCATTTTGAGCAACTGTTGGTGACTTTGGCAAGTTCAGTATCCGCGAAGTTGAACCACAAAACAGCAAATTCTCAAACATAAAATTTAAAACAAAAAAAAGTCCCGACAATTCTTTATGTCAAGACTTCCAATGTGAATGGAATAATAAAATAAATAAGAATTTTATTTAAATCACAAAACATCAGAATTAAGGAAAACCAAAATTCTTATGTTTTATTTTGTGTTTTACTAAAAAGTGTAAAGTTTCTCAAAGAAATTGAGTTGAACTAAAACTATTCAGTTAAAATCTTAATAACTTCTGCTTTGTCTTGAGTATTAAGAATTTGAGCACGTTTGTCTGCTGATTTAAACAAAAGACTTACTTCTGCAAGAAACTGAAGATGAGGTCCAGTTTTATTTACAGGCGACAAAGTCATAATAAAGATGCGACATGGCTCTTGATCAAGGCTATCAAAATCAACAGCATTGTCAGAAATTCCAATGCACGCTACAAGATCTGAAACTGTGTCTGTTTTTCCGTGTGGAATCGCAATTCCATGCTTCATTCCTGTAGACATTTTTCTTTCTCGATCGAGAACACATTCTTTTGCAGCAGCCTTGTCTGTAACTTTTCCTGCTTTTACGAGAACCTCAAGGAGTTCATCAATAATTTCTTCTTTCGTAGTACCTTTTAAATGAAGATCTACGGTTTCAGGTGTTAATACTGTTCTTAAGTCCATAAGATAATCTTATGTTTAGTATAAAAATTTGTCAAGTTTTAAAATGCCTTAGTTAAATAAATTTTTTTTCAAGTCAGAACCTTGCCGAAAGTGCATTTATTATTTTTATTTACAAAAGGATTTGATCAATCACAAATACAATCACAAAATCAAATTGAACATAAAACTAAAAAAAAATATACTTGAGTTTATGAAATTAGAAAAACAGTTTAAATCAGAAAATAACAAATTATATTTTTTAGATGGAAAAGAATTTGATGCAAAAAATAATTTTGAACTTGATTCTTCAGAATGTTTAAAAGATGATTTTTTGAAAAACTCAAATTTAAGTGAATCACCAAAAATTTTGTGTATAAAAATTGCTTGGTCACAAATTGGACTTGACGAAGAAAATTATGATGAAAGTTTTTTAGCCAAACTTCGCGATTTCTTAAAATCATTAGAAGATAAAAAGATTTACGCATTTATTTTGCCTTTTGCAGATAAAATTCCAAATTCTCAAAGCGAAAAAGAAAATTTTATTGCAAGTTTTAAGCATTGTGCTCGCCGAATAAAAGATTGCAAAAGCGTTGTAGGATTTGCAATTCCTGATTGTGTTAATCAAAATACTTTTATAGAAGAGCTTTTGAAAAAACACGAGCATTATATTTTCTTTAGCAAAAATTCTGATTTATTAAAAAACAAATCGATTGTTGAATTTTGAGATTTTATAAACTTTATGAACAATGAACCTTGCCGAAAGTGCATTTTTCATTGTTCAAAACTTTAAAAATTCTCAAAACGAATGTTAAAATATGTTAATAAATGCGAAAAATTACAAAGATTTCTTAAAATTGTTAAAAATTTACTTGCCTTAAAATATTTTTTATGACAAACTTCTTTTGCTAGAAAAAAAATGTTCTTTTTTAATTATTATTCTTATTTTTTTAATGGAGATTTTAATGAATTACGAGCATAACAATTTAAAGGCAAAATTTATTTTTACGTGTTTATTTAGCGTTTTTTTTATTAGTGCGTGCCTTTTGATTATGATTTTTTTGCCGTCAGGTGGCGAACATTATTCTTCTGCTGATTCTGAAACTCAAGAAGAAGAAAATTTTGTTGATTATACTGAAGTTTTTTTTGCTGAAGATTCTGAATTGCCAAAAGTTGAAATGGATCTTTCTCAAAAAGAAGATTCTGGACTTTCACTTTATCGTCAACCACAAAGTCGTGCAGCAGTTGAATGGTTTTATTCGCGAGTTACAAACAGTCGAGAAGTTGCTCAAGCAATTTTAGTTGCTGCCGAAGAAAATGATATTCCACTTTCGCTTGCTTTTGCTTTGGCTCACACTGAAAGTAATTTTAAAACAACTGCAATGCATAAAAATGCAAATGGAAGTATTGACCGCGGACTTTTTCAGTTAAACAACAATAGTTTTCCAAGTCTTTCTGAAAGTGAATTTTATGATCCACGAGTTTCGGCAAACTTTGGACTTTCTCATTTGAAATTTTGTTTGTCAAGTGCAGGAAATGAAATTGCGGCTCTTGCAATGTACAACGCTGGAACAAATAAAGTCAGAAAAAATAATACTCCGCAAACAACCTTAAATTACATTTCTAAAATTCAAAATTACAAATCGGCACTTGAAGAAAATTTTGCTACAGAAGTTTTAGCACTTTATGATTCAGCAAATGGATATAAATTGCTTGCGAAATTTCAGTAATTAAGCGTTTTCTGGAGCAACTTCTTTTTTAACTTTATTTCCTAATTTTTCCAATTTATTTATGATTGAAAAGTAAGCGATTGCCAAAGGAACTGTTGCACAAATCCAAGCGAGCGGTCCGGCGGCACAAACTCCAGCGTATCCCATTACGAGCGGAAGTGTGTAAGCGGCGACAGTTCTCGCAACAAGTTCAAAAACTCCGCCCATAAGTGGCCAAAATCCGTGTCCAACACCTTGAAGTGCGTTTCTGTAAATGAACAAAATAAAAAGTACAGGGAAAAATATTGAGCAAATATGTAAGTAAGTTCTAGCGGCTTGCAAAATTTCGTTCCAAGTACTTTCGTCCATTGTGCTTTTATCTAAGAAAATGCCAGTCATTTGATCGCTTAAAAGCCAAGCAAGTAATGCTGAAAGAATTGCAAAAGATACGCTAATAATTGTTGCTTTTGTAACGCCTTCTTTTATTCTGCTGATTTTTCCTGCTCCGAGATTTTGTCCTGCATAGTTTGCCATTGTGATTCCCATAACGCCAGCGGCAACAGTTACCAACTGTTCAACTTTTTGTGCCGCAGTGTAAGCTGCAATTTTTGTTGGACCAAATTTATTAAGTGCACCTTGTAAAATAACAACGCCAATCGCTGTAATGGAAAACTGAAATCCCATACTCAAACCAATATTTAAATGCTTTGTTAAAAATCCTTTTTTTACCTTAAAATCATCTTTGCTAATGTGTAAATCTGGATACTTTGCAATAATCCAAATCAAAGACGCAATTCCAGAAACTGCCTGAGAAATTACTGTAGCAACCGCCGCTCCCACAACTCCCCAGTGAAAATTTGCAATAAAAACAATGTCCAAAACAATATTTAAAATCGAAGAAATAATCAAAAAGTACAAAGGAGTTTTACTATCGCCCACCGCTCTTAAAACGCAAGCACAAGCATTGTAAAGAACTGTCGCTAAAATCCCGAGATAAATTGTAAAAATGTAATTAAAAGAATCTTGCAAAATATCTTCTGGCGTATTTGTGATTTTTAAAATCGGCAAGGCAACCGCACACGCAATAATTGTAATTACAAGTCCGGAAAGAAAATTTAAAAGTACATTCATTGCAACTGATTTTTTTAAGCCAGCGGAATCTTGAGCACCAAAACGTTGCGAAGTTATTACGGCAAAACCGCTCGTCATTCCGTAAAGAAATCCAAGTACCAAAAAGTTCATTGGACCAGTATTTCCTACTGCGGCAAGAGCATTTGCACCTAAAAGTCGACCAACAATAATTGTGTCGCACATATTGTAAAGTTGCTGAAAAATATTTCCAGCAAGAATTGGCAAAGAATAAAGACTTAAAAGTTTAAAAGGTTCACCTTTTGTCATATCAATATTTTTTGGTGAAAATGATTTTGCCTTAGTTTTCATATAAAATCTTCTATAAAAATAAAGTTTTGTTTTAAAAAAGTTATGCTGAACCTTTTGGTAATCGATATCGAACCTTTGATTCAGCATTTTGTAAAATATCATCATTCCGAACTTGTTGATATACTTAGGCGTTGCTTAGTATTCGCGAAGCTGAAGTATTGTTTCGGAAGTCGTTGTTTTGTACGATGTAATTTCTAAAATCTACAAATTAAATTCAGAAACTAACTGTGATTTTTGCTTAAAACCAACTGAAGTTTTTTCAGCTTTTCCGTTCTTAAAAAGAATTACAGTTGGAATCGCTTGAATATTATAATCTGTGGCAATTTGAGATTCTTCATCAACATTTAATTTTCCAACTTTTATTTTGCCTTCATATTCAGTCGCAAGTTTTGCAATTTCTGGAGCCATCATTTTGCAAGGTCCGCACCAAGTTGCCCAAAAATCAACAACAACAGGAATTTGAGAGTTTAAAACTTCGTCTTTAAAATTTTCACTAGTGAATTTGAATTCAGCCATAATTTCCTCCAAAAAATTTAGATTATCGAATCATAGTTAAACTTAGCGGATACTGAGCAATGTCGAAGTACACTAACCAAGTTCGATAATAACATTTTGAAAAATCTGCAAAAAGCAATTTCATTTCAAATATAGATATAATTTTTTTTATAAACAAGTAAGAATTTTGTTATTTTGATATAAAATTTTGCAAGTTTACAAATCCCACCAAGCCGCCGCACTTTGATCCGCAAGTTGAATCAAAAGAACCAAAGGATTTTTCAGAAAATTCGAATAATTTAATTCTTCCAAGGGCGACAAATCGCTAAATCCCATGTGCCGACTAATTGCTTCCAAAATATTTCTGCGTTTTATAAGCGAAGGCATTGATTCTAAAAGCAAAAGCACGCTTTCGTTTCCGTGACCTAAATTTCGCAAATCTTGCTTAGTGCGAAAAATTGGCTTTTTGACCCAATTTCCCATAAAATCTTTTGTGTTATGAAATTCAATTTTGTAAGAACCTGCTTTACAAAAATCGTGACTAATGCAAGCAATAAAAATGTCTTCGGCTGAAAATTCTTCTGTGTTTTCTAAAGGCGAAAGTTCAAAATTTTCGAGTAAAGGTTTTGCAAATCTCAACGCTTGAACTGTAACCATAAGCGAATGAACGCAAAGTCCGCCGTTAAAATCTCCGTGAAACTTTGTGCTTGCAGGCGATTTATAAAATTCATTTTCGCTCATCCACTTTTTTAATTCAGAACATTCATCTTTATTTTCGATTATAAAATCTGCCATTTCTTCAATGCAAAGTTTTATTTTTTCAGTGTCGATTTTTTTTGAATCTTGAATTGGCGAATGTTTGTTAAAAATTTCGAGTAAAGTGTCAATTTCGTAATCAAATTTTTCTTTTTCGTCGATTGTCATAATTAAAATTCCCTAATTTTAGAAACAGTTTCAAAAGTCAAAAATTGTCATTTTCGTGCTCCAACACGAAAATCTGTAAATAAACAGATGTTGTGCAAAGCCGCCGAAGGCTAACAAGTTCAGCATGACGACTTTTTTGATTTTAGAGATTTCCTTTATAAACATTTTTGCAAGTATGTGATAAATTGTAAAGATGAAGAAAAGCGAATTTTATTTACGAAACGCTCGTCTCGAAGATTTAGACGAAATTATGAATGTAGAAAATCAATCTTTTGATTCTAAAATTCAAGAAAAAAAGTCTGTGTTTAAAGAAAGAATTGAAACTTTTAGCAAAGGATTTTTGGTTTTTGAAGTGAATAATTCCGAATCTGAAAGTTCCGCCAGCACAAATTTCGCTACTGAAAAATATCAAGTTGAAAAATCAGAAAAAATCGCTGCCGAAGTTGAAAAATCTAGCGTGAATAAATCCGAAGAAATCGCCACTAAAACTGAAAAATTCGATGAAACTAAACACAAAAAAATTGCAGGTTATTTTTGCACGGAACTTTGGGAAAAAATTCCTAAAACTCAAGAAGATTTTACGCTTGGTCACGATATAAAAAAAGTTCACAGCGAGAATGGAAAAATTTTATATATCTCGTCTTTTGCCTTGCTTAAAGAATTTCGCGGAAACGGAAATGGAAAAAAACTTTTTAGTCAAAGTCTTGATTTTTTAAAGTCAAAACTTAATTTTGAAAAAATTCTTTTGCTCGTAAATGAAAATTGGCTTGGTGCAAAAAAAATTTATCTTTCTTACGGATTTAAAGAACTTTTTGCTTGTAAAAATATCTTTTTAAATGATGAAAAAAATGCAAAAACCGGACTTTTTACAAGCGACGGAATTGTAATGCTTTTAGACTTTGTTCCCTAATTTTCATTTTGCTTTAATATTTCAACTGAAGAGATTTGTCATTCCGAACTTGATTCGGAATCTGTAAATAAACAGACCCTGAAACAAGTTCAGGGGGACAAGTTTTTGCCGAAAGCAGATTTTATTCCCTAAAACCAATCTTTTTTGCATAAGAGTCAGAACTTTGCTTTTCTTTTTGCATATTTAAAAGTTCATTTGTAATATTTTTTGCGTTAAGTTCATCTTCGTCCATAAATCGAAGTCTTGAAGAAAGAGAAGCAAAATCGCCTGGAGTTAAAGAATTTGTTTGCTTAAGTTCTTGAACCTGATTTTGAGAAAAACTTACGCTAGAAAAATATTTTTTAAGTAAAGTTTCAATTCCTTGTTCTGTAAGTGGCTTGAATTCACACAAAAGATGAAATCGTCTATTTATTGCAGGATCCAAAATTTCTCGCAAGTTGGTTGTGCAAATTAAAATGCCAGAAAATTCTTCCATTTGATTTAAGAATTCGTTTACAGTATTTCGTTCCCAACTTTGAGATGCGTTTTCTCTGCTAGAAAAGAAAGAATCGGCTTCATCAAAAAGTAAAATGTCGCCAGAACTTTCGGCCTGAGCAAAAGCACTTGCAATATTTTTTTCATTCATTCCAACGTATGGATTTAAAATATCAGAAGCACGTTTTGTTAAAATTTTTTTGCCAAGTTTATCTGCAATGTAGCGAGCAAATTCTGTTTTTCCAGTTCCGCTTAATCCGTAAAAAAGCATTCGAATTCCATTTTGGCTAGTTTTATTTTTTTCTTCAAACTTTTTTGCATTTAAAAGCATTTGAACAATTTTGTTCGGATTCATACTTGTGTTCAAAACATTTAAATCGTAAGCGTCGCATTGTTTTTCGCGAATTTTCGTTTTTCCGTTTAAAAGTTCAGAATTTGCGGCAAGAATTATTTTAATTTGCTCAAGTTTTTCTTCTTCTGATTTTTGAGACATTTCTGATGAATTTTGAAAATCAATACTTAACAAAAGTTTTCTAATATTTTCTACACTTGCGCCAGTTACTTTGTATTTTGTGCAAAGATCAAGAATTTTATTTCTTAAGTTTTCGCTCATTTTTACATCAGCGATTTTTGATTTTGTAATGTTTCTTAAAGTTTCGTCGCTCATTGGATTAAATCGCATTGAAAAAGTAAAGCGACGTTTTGTTGATTCATCAATTTGCGAAACGTAATTTGTAATCCAAATAATTTGATTTTTAGAACCTTCAAGCATTTTGTTGATTGGACCTTTTTGTTCGCTAGCAAAATTTCCAAAAAGTGAAGAATGTTCGCCTGTGTCTAAAAGTTTGTCCGCTTCGTCAACTAAAATTACGCAATCATTTCCTTGATTTACAATAGAAATTCTGTTTAACGCACAAATTGCATTTTCACTTTCAGCAAGTTCCAAATCATTCTTAAAAGCGAGAATTTTTTTGTTTACAGATTTTATTATAGATTTTGCAAATTCAGTTTTTCCACTTCCGGGTGCTCCGTAAAGTAAAATATTTACACTTTGCTGACTTTTTAAGAGATTTTGTATGATTTTGATATTTTCCTGATTGCAAGAAAAACTTTCGAGTTCATAAGGTTCAACATCTGTTTCTTTTAAAACTGAAGTAAAAAATGAATTTGTGTTTCCTGCAGAAATGCAAGTTGAAACATCATCAGTAAGTTCAAAAAATCCTGAACGTTTATTTTCTTTTATAATTCCGTAAAACAAAAGTGCTTTGTCTTTTCTGATTGTATTTATAAAATCACTTTCGGAAAGTCCAATTATTGTAGAATAATATGAATTGCGATTATTTGAATTTATATCTTCTTCGAGCGAATTTAACGCTGCAAATTTTTTATTGTAATAGAAGAATTTTAAAACTGAAGATTCATTTTCATCAAGCGACGCAAAATCTATGATAATTTGCAATTTTGAAAAATCATAAAAATTATTTATTGCACGATTTGGAATATTAAATTTTTTTGTGCTAGATATTTTATCTTTAGGAAAAAGTGCGAAAGTCATAATATTTCTTAATTCTTTTTCGCCAAAAAGTGAAAAAATTCGTGCTAAATCTTCGAGCAAATTATTTCCGTTAGTTCTAAAACAAACTTCATCAAAACAATTATCGTCTTCTATAAAAATTTCTCGGTCAAAATCCGAAATTGAAATTTTTTGTTTGTGAGAAAAATAATAATCTATAAGATTTTCTTCTGAAAGTTCTTCAAGATCTTCTGAATCTTCGGTTATCTGAAATTCATTTTCAAATTTTTGTTTTTTAGTTATGTTTGAAAGATTTTGATTTCTAAAAGTTTCTTTAGTTTTTATTACTTCAAGTTCTTTTTTTGTTGATTTTGTAAAATGCAATTTTTGATTTTGCAACAATTCTCTGATTTTTAGATCAACAATTTCTTCAAGTTTAGTTTTTGTATTTCTGATTCGGACAAGATAAAAAAAGAAATCCATAAGTTCATCAGAAAAAGAATATTTTTCGCTAAAATTCAAAAGATAAATTGAAAGAATGTCTGAATCTTTTTCTGTGATTTTGTTTCCTACAGAATTTCTTTCGGCAAAACTGTTTGCTACTCGTCTTCTTCTTCGCATGATTTCCTCCAAAATAAAATGATAATAAAAAATTGAACAAAAATCTTGAATTTTGCTTTCAAAAAATTGAGTTCATTTTCAAAAGTCTGTTACGTTTTGAAACAAGATTTAAGAAAATTTCATTGCATTGTGATTTTTGAGGTAAATTTGGCATCTTTTGTTAATATAAACTCCAAAAGAGAAGTGCAGCCTTTTTTTACGTCGCGGAAAGTTGAATCAAAATCGTGCGTGTACCAAGGATCTGCAATGTCGCGTTTTTGATTTGTAAAGTCAAGCAAAAGATAAACTTTGTGTTCAGAATCAGAACCGAAAATCCTCAAAATATTTTTTTTGTTCCAAGAGTCCATTCCAATAATAAAATCGTATTTTTGATAATCGTCTTTGCTGATTTGACTTGCTTTGTGTGGAAAAGTTTGAATTCCTTCTTGGGCAAGTTTTTTTAATGTTCCTGGATGAACTGAATTTCCTAATTCTTCTGTGCTTGTTGCTTTTGATTCGATTAAAAATTCATTTTCTAAACCAGCGGATTTTACTAAATCTTTCATTACAAATTCTGCCATTGGACTTCGGCAAATGTTTCCGTGACAAACAAATAAAATTTTATGCATGACGAAATTATAGTAGAAATTTTGAATTTAAGAAATTAACTAAAATAAAAAAAACACTTTCGGCAAGAACTGGAGGTTTATTTGAGAAGTGTCAGTAGATTGCAACTTTGCTTGACAAAACTGTGGTTTAAAAAGCCTCAAGCACCGGTTTTTTTATAAATTTATAAAATTTCTGCTTGACTTTAAGCACTTTTATGTTGATAATGATATTGTCGATGTGATAGTAATGCTATCAAAATGAAAAAGATTTTTTGTGCGTTTTATTTTGTATTTTTTTAGGAGGCGAATTCTATGGAAAATCAGACAAATTCTGCAGAAATTAAAGTTTTAAGTGAAAAACTAAATCTTAAACTTAGCAATTTTAGCGAAAATGGCGAAATTTCTAGCTCAACTGACAATTTCTGTTCTTACATTTTAAATACTTACAGTTTTTGTGGCGAATCGTCTTGTAAAAACGCAAAATCTTCTGCGAACAAAAGTGAAACTGACGGCGAAAAAATTTTAGTCGGTAAGAAAAATTCTTCGCTCGAAGAAAAATCATCAGCAGAAGAAAAATCAGCGGGCGACAAGGAAAACAGAATTGTTGCAGAATTAAACTTAAACGAAGTTTTGGATTCTTTAGTTCAAGATAAAACTCTCTTAGAAAAATGCAAAAGCGAAGACTTTTATTTTTACGGCGGCACTTGGCAATCTTGGGGATTTGGTGGCGAGTTAAAACCTGGCGAGTTTGAAAAAAAATACATTCCTATAATTCCGCAATTTAAAAATTATTATCAATTTCCTGGAAAATCGCCTCGTAAAGTTGCGGACAAAAATCAAAAATCAAAAAAACTTCTTAATGGAAAATTTATTTCATATTTTCGATGGAACAACACTTATTTGGTTTTAGCATCGGTTGGAAATGTTGATAAATTTCAAAAAACTTCGCTTGCGCCAGTTGAATATTATGCAAATCGGAAAACGCGGAAAATTTCTATAGTTGCTTGTTCACAAAATAAAATTTGGCAAAAAGACGAAATTGTTTCTAAAATTGCAATTTTTGTAGCGTCATCATTTTTTGAATTAAAGGCAATTATTCACGAACTTTACAAAGATTCGCAATACAATCGCTTTGAAAATTTAAAATTTTTAAGTAGTGAAAATGACAAAATTTTGGCTAGTGGCTGGGAATCTTGGTACAATCATTATGAAAAAATTACGCAAAATCTTATTGAAGATGATTTAGAGTCGCTCGGAAAAACTGGAAATATCATAAAAACTTTTTGTTCTGACAGAAAAAAGCCGGTTGTTTTTCAAGTGGACGACGGTTGGGAGCAAGGTTTGGGTCAGTGGGAAGCGGATAAAACAAAATTTCCTGGTGGAATGGAAAGTTTGGCAAGTGCGATTGAAAGTAAATGGTACATTCCTGGACTTTGGCTCGCTCCTTTTATAATTGATTTTAGAACTGACTTTGCACAAAATCATCTTGATTGGATTTTAAAAGATGAAAAAGGCAAATATGTTGAAGCGGGATTTTCTTTTGTTTGGGGAGCAAAATCTGGAAAAATGCAACCGGGGCGTCCTTATTCTTACTTTTGTTTGGATATTAGTCGCGAAGATGTTCTTGAATATTTAGACAATTTAATGGAAAAAGTAATAAATGTTTGGGGATTTAGATATTTAAAACTTGACTTTTTGTTTGCCGGAATGATTTATGGAAACTTTCAGAATAAAAAAGCAAGTTACGAACTTTACGACAGAGCAATAAAAATCCTTACGAAACGAAATAAAAATAAAAAAGGTCAAGAAGTTGCTTATTTAGGTTGCGGATTGCCTTTTGAATCTTCGTTTAATTATTTTCCGCTTTCGAGAATGGGCTCGGATACAACAGAAAATTGGGATTATCATATTATGCGTCCCTTCCGTTTTGCTTGCCGACCAAGTGCCGTAATCAATATGCAAGATACTTTAGGTCACGCTTTTTGGGATCAAAGCATTTTTATAAACGATCCAGACGTAATTTTCTTGCGCTACGACAATATTCAAATGTCAGATAAGCAAAAAGAAACTGTCGCTTTGGTGAACTTTATGTTTGCGAGCCAACTTATGCATTCTGACGATCCAAGTGCGTTTAAACCCGAAACTGAAGGAAAATTTACTGAACATATTTTGTCGCTTTACGAAAAATTTGAAGGCGTTGAGTTTGCACCAAAAAATATTACAAGCGACACTTACGTTTTTTATAGTCGGGACAAAAAATATTGTGGAATTATAAATCTTTCGGACAAAGAATTTTCGCTTGAAAAAAATAAAATGCTTGATTTGTGCAATTTTGGAACTTTGGCAGAAAAACTTGAACTTAGCACGATTGTGGGACATTTTGTTCTTGAAAATGATGTTTATAAAACTGAATCACATTCGGTAAACATTTTTGAAGTTAAGGTTTGACAGAGTTAGTAACTGTGGTTTCGACTTGGCTCAACCATTGATTCAATAAATAAAAATAAGAGGTAAAATTAAATGACAGAAAAATCTGAAGTTGTGTTTGGAAATCCAATTTCTAAAAAATTCATCAAAAAAGCGGCAAAAGCTCAAAAAAAGTATTTAAAAAAATTTGGTGATGACAGAAATACAAAATATCATCTTGTTGCAGTGGAAAATAGCGTTTTAACTCCAGCTCTTGGCGTTAAGGTTTTAAAACTTTCTGACAAACCGCTTGGTCCGCTTCCAGAAAAAAGCATAATTATTGGAAACATTCGCATGGGATTTGGTCATTATAGAATTTCTATGGCAATGGCAAGTGCTGCCCACGCTCTGGGTTATACTCCGCTTTGGTTAGATTTGAATTCTTTTCCTGAAACAACTTGCACAAAAATTATTGGAGCACAAAACGATTTGTATTCTTTAGCAAGCCGAATTTCTCAAAAATCAAAACTTTTTAATAAACTTGTTTGGGAACCTTTGAATTATGAAGGTTTTAGAAAAATTACTTACAACTGTGGCGACCAAGCAAACGCTGAACTTATGACTCCGCTTTTTACTGACATTCCAAAAGACACGCCTTACATTGCAACTCACGTTTGGCCAAGTCAAGCGGCAGTTCACGCAGGAATGACTCAAGTTGTAAACGCAATTCCAGATAACTGGCCAATGGCTTTGCATTTGTCTGAAGGAGCTTTGCATACAGTTCAAACTCCTTCGTCTTATTTTGGATATAGAACTTTACGCGGATTTGACGGCGACAAGGTTTTAAAACCAATTCCTAACGATCAAATTGCTTACATTGGTCATTATATTGATCACGAATTTGTGGAAAATTTGGAAAAAGATTGTGAACTTCGCATAAATCGGCTTAAAACAAATCAGCCAATTCGGTATTTGCTTTCGATTGGTGGAGCAGGAGCACAAGGAGATTATTTTGCTGGCTTAATTAAAACTTTAGTTCCTTACATCAAAGAAGGAAAAGCGGTTTTGTATTTAAATATTGGTGATTATAAAAATGTTTGGGATATGTTTAAGTCTAAAATTCCAGAAATTGAAAACTTAGCAAAACTTCATTTTGATAATTGGAACGACACATTAAACTTTGCACAAGAAAGTTTGGCTGACACAAAATCAGAAAAAGATGTTTCTAAAGGAATTCACGTTTTTTGCCACAAAGATATTTTTGCTGCGGTTTATGCAACAAATCTTTTAATGCGAAGTTGTGATGTTCTTATGACAAAACCTAGCGAACTTGCGTTTTATCCAGTTCCAAAACTTATGATTCAGCATGTTGGTGGACACGAAAAATGGGGAGCGATTCGTGCGGCAGAAGTTGGAGACGGAACGCCAGAATGTCCAAATCTTGAATATGCACAATTTATGATTGAACAGTTTATTAAATGTCCAGAACTTTTAATAAATATGAACAATGCAATTCTTGCGGCAAAAAAAGCAGGCATTTACAACGGAGCGTATCACGCGGTAGAACTTGCTGCAAAAATTACAGGAGTAGACGGAAATGGCTCAAAGTTTACATACGCCGGCCGCTGAACGACGAAGACAAGAACAGGAAAACTTAAAAGCGTCCAGAATAAATCATATTATTGAATGTAGTTTTGACCTTTTTGCAGAAAACGGAATTGAAAGCATAAGTCTGAACGAAATTGCAGAAAAGTCAGAAATTGGCGTGGCGTCTCTTTACCGATATTTTTCTACAAAAGATGATCTTGCGATTGAAGTTGCGGTTTGGGCTTGGAATCAGGAAAATAATCTTTTTAAGCAGATTTATGAATCAGAAAGTTACAATCGAATGAACGGATTTAATCAAATCAGTTTGTTAATGGAAATTTTTCCTACAGCACTTGTAGAGCAGACGAGTTTTTTTAGATTTATTTATTATTTTGATTCATTTGTTAAGCGCGAAAAAATAAGTTCTGAGCGTCTTTCAAAATATGAAAAAACGATTGATATGTTAAATCAAATTGTAATAAATGCTTTGGAAAAGGGCAGAGCGGATTCTTCGATTAACACGAAAAAAAATCCTGAAGCTCTTATAACAAGTTCTAGCGACGAAGACATTTACTTTACTTTTATGCATACGATTTTTAGTTTAGCACAAAAGTTGGCACTTTCGGGCGAAATGCTTTTTATGGACAAAAAAGTTCAGTCTGTAAAACAGTTAGAACTTTTGATTGATATTATGTTGAACACAATTAAAGCGTGATTAAAGTAATTCGTAATTAAACTTAAAATTCTATTAAATCGTAAAATTAAATTATTAAATCACATAATTTAAGGAGGAAATTGATGTCTGAACTAAAGACTCTTTCAAAAGGCAAAATGTGGATTTATGCGATTGGTCAGTTGGGTTGGTCAATTATTTCGGGGCTTATTGGTTCTTGGTTAGTTTATTTTTATCAGCCAAGCCAAAGTGCAATTAACGATGGAATGAAAATTTTTGTTCCGCAAGGAAGAATTATTTTTGGTGCGTTAACGATTATTGGTTTGATTACTGCAACCGGACGCGTTTTTGATGCAATTACTGATCCTTTGGTTGGAAGTTGGTCAGATAAATGTAAATCAAAATTAGGTCGACGCATTCCGTTTTTAAGATATTCTGCAATTCCTTTAGGAATTATTTTTGTGCTTGTATTTTGCGTTCCTGTTCCTCACCAAAGCGTAATAAATTCAGTTTGGCTTTTTGTTTTTGTCTTAGCATATTATTTTGCGATTACTTGCTATTGTACGCCTTACACTTCGCTTCTTGCAGAACTTGCTCACAATCAAGATGAAAAACTTGAACTTTCAATGTGCATTTCTTTAACTTTTATTGTGGGAACTGCGGTTGGTTATGCGGCTCCAGTAATTTGGGGCTTTATGATTAAAGGCGGAATGGAAAGAATTCTGGCAATGCGAATTACTTTTGCAATTTTGGCTTTAGTTGCGACAGTTTGTATGTTAGTGCCAGCGTTTGGAATTAACGAAAAAGATTACTGTAATGCAAAACCGTCAGAATCTTCAATGTTCAGTTCACTTGCAAAAACATTTAAAAATCGCGACTTTAGATTTTTCGTTTTGCAAGACATTGTTTATTGGTTTGGTTTAACAATGTTCCAAACAGGACTTCCGTTCTTTGTAACTGTTTTATTAAATCTTGGCGAACAATATTCAACCATAATGTTTATTGGATTAACGTTACTTTCGCTTTGCTTTTATCCTTTTGTTACAAAAATGGCACATAAATGGGGCAAGAAAAAGTTACTTATTGCGGCTTTTGCAGGATTTGTTTTGACTTTTGCACTTACGGCTGTTTGCGGACCAAATCTTCCAATTCCTGTTCCAGTTCAAGCGGCTTTGATTGTAGTTTTAGGTTCTTTCCCTCAAGCGATTTTTGGAATTGTTCCTCAAACTATTGTTGCAGATATTGCTCAAAGTGACGAAATTCAAACTAAAGAAAATCGAAGCGGAATGTTTTACGCAGCTAGAACTTTTGCAATGAAACTTGGACAAAGTCTTGCGATGTTGATTTTTACTTCACTTGCAACGATTGGACTTTCAAAAGCGGCTTCTAGTGCGGCAAATGTTACTGAAGTTGGCGGAACTGCAACTGGTTATAGAATTGTTGCTTTAGTTGCGGCAATTTGTTGTGTTGTTGGCGGCGTTTTAATGTCATTCTTTAACGAAAGGCACGTTATGAGCATTATTGAAAGCGTAAATCCTAATGAAGAAGGAAATGCTCTTGCTAAAAATACAAAACTTGAACAATCCGATAATTCTAAAATAGAAGAATAATTTTTGATTTTTAATATTTTGGAGCGAATTCTTTTGTGCTAACCGCCCTTACGCACTTACGCTTTCGCTCCATTCCAAAATTGCAGTAGTTTCGACAATCTCAACCACCGCAATTTTGGAACTGCTACGCAGGTGCTACACGGCGGGCTAGGCTTTTCTGCAAGAAAGTTGCGGTGTTTTCGATAATTTATCAAAAAAAAGTGCCGACAAGAAGGTCGGCGTAAAACTACAATGACTTTGAGAATTTTCGCGAAGAGAAAATTCTCGTTATCGAAGATGTCGAAATTAAACTCGTTTAAAATTCGCTTGCATTGCCCAAAGTTCAGAATATGAACCTTTTTTGCAGAAAATTTTGCAGTTTTTATCAAAAGCAGAACTTTCAATATAATCCACAGATTCAGAAATATAAATGCTTATAGGATTTTTGCAGTTTATAAACGCTTCTTCGCCAATACTTGTAACATTTTCTGTAAGTCGCACACGTTCAACGCTAGTTCCGTAAAATGCACGGCGAGCAATTCCTTTTACATCTTCTGGAGTCGCAACATTTTTAGCATTTCCATCATAAAAAAGTAAAATATTGTTGCTTTTGTTAACCATAATTCCGTTATCGTATTTATAAGATTTGTTTACAGGCAAATAAGTTTTGCTACTAGGAAAAGCGTCCGCAGCACAAGAAGTTAAATTTGAAGGTAAGACAAGATTTTTAATTCCAGTGCACGCTTCAAACGCTTTATTTTCGATTTGAGTAACAGTTTCCGGCAAAATCAAAGATTCCAAACATTCGCAACCAACAAAAGCACATTCTTCAATAGTTTTTATGCCGTCAGGAATTTCAATCGATTCCAAGGAAATACAATTTGCAAAAGCGTAACGTCCAATCGAAACAACTCCCGGCGGAATAATAATGCTTTTTAAGTTTATACAATTTGCAAAACTTCCATCTCCAATAACAAGAAGACTTTCTGGCAATTTTATACTTGTTACTTTTCTGTGATTTTTGATTGTGTTTTCGTCAATTTCTTTTGTGCCTTCTTCAATGATTACATCAGTTTCGCTCATAATTTTCCTCGTTTTTTTTGAATTTACAAATTCAATTTAAATATCAGTTTTATTTTAGCATTGATTTTTTTATGTGTCTATTTTTTTAATTTTTGGAGCGTGTGTTTAAATTTACACTTAACACGATGATTGAAGTGTCGAAAGCACAACTTTACTTTCGGTTGCAAAATCGACCGACAATTCTTGCAGTTTTATGAACTTTTTTATGCTAACTGCCCGCCTTAAACAAAACCCGCTTTTCGCACTCACTTGAAACTTCGTTGTGAATACGCTATTCGCTCATCTCGGGCAAAAGAATTGCAGTCAAATATAAGATGGCGACAAGGATGTCGCCGTAAATGCCATAAGACCTAGAGAATTTTTGATTCGCAAAAATTCTCGTAATTGACAGGAGGTCAAAAACAATCGGGGCTAAGTC
>CAZLXK010000028.1:0-17196 GCA_964563305.1 uncultured Treponema sp. | reverse complement strand
GGGGCTAAGTCCTCTGTCAATTCAAAAGTATGTCATTGTTGGGCTTGAGCTTGCTGTTACTGCACTTCGATAGGTGTTGTTGAGCAACGTCGCGGCCTTTAGGTCTATTAAAAACACTCAGCATCCACAAAGTCAAAGTATCAAAACCACAAATACTTTCAAATTCAAAATAAACTCGTCATTGCGAGAACTTTAATTCGTGGCAATCTACTGCCAGTTAGCACAAGCAAAACCTACAAATACGAGATTTCGAGATCCTCAACCTCCGTCTGCCATCTTGCAAGCAAGTTTACAAAACTTTTAGCACAGAACCAATCGTCGCAAGTAAAGAACTTAAAATCACTAAAATCTGAAAAGGAATCGTTCCAAAAATTCCGCAAATTTCACTTTTCATCGCCTTTTTTCGAGAACGATTGTACGCTAAAATAATTCCAATTCCCGTAAGAACTTGAATTACGCCAGCAATTCTTGCAAATCCCACAAAACTTGTAAATCCAAACAAAGACAAAATAATACAAGGAAGCGACGCTAAAAGCCAACTTAATTTGTTGTTCCAGCCAGTTTGTTCGCTAATAATATCTCGCATATTTAAAGTGTTTGCCCAAAACGAAGTTAAAAGTGCAAGTAAAGAAAAAATGTATCCAACTACGCTAACCCAACCGCCAAGTTGTGCCGAAAGATCAACCAAAGCACCATTTTTGCTGATTGCATTTCCCGCTCCAAGTAATGTCATAAAAGTTATTACAATAATCAAAAACGCATTTATTCCAGTTCCAGCCGCAATCGCTCCAGTTATTTTTTTGCGATTTCCGCCAGTTCCTTTTACAACTTGAGGAACAGACATTACCGCAGAAAGTGAAAAACTTACTGTACTGTACAAAGCCATTAAATTTGAAGATGCAATAAATTTGTTTGGCAAAGGATTTAAATCAGAAAGAAAAGTCGCTACAAAAAGAATTCCAATTACTAAAATCATTGCAAAAACGCTATATTTTTCGCAAATTCCAACAAGTTTCATTCCAAAAAACACAACGCTTGCCGCAAAAATATAAAAAATCAACATTCCTGCAATATTTGGAAGTCCAAGCCAAGAATGTAAAACCGCCGCACTTCCCGTAATAAATCCTACAACATTGCATAAAACGCTAAATCCTAAAAATACAAACACAATCCAAGTTATAACTTTGCTTCCTTTTGCAAAAATTCCATAAGAGAAAAGTTCGTTCTGAAAACATTTTACAAATTGAGCGCCTTTGTTATTAAGCGAAAGTTCCGCAATCATCAAGTGAAGAATTAAATTTATCAAATACGCAACTGCAATAATCCAAAGAAAATCCCACCAAGTATTTCTCGAAGCTAAATATGGAACTGCTAAAATTCCACTTCCAACTCCGTGACCTACAATAATACTTGTACATTCCATAAAAGAAAGTTTCGCTTCGCTTTTAATTTGCGACTCCGCAACGTCTTGAACATTAGTTTCTGATTTTGTTTCACTCTGATTCATTTCATCTCCAAATTTTTAAACATTCACATTTTGGGCAAAATACATTTCCTTAATTTTATCAAACGGAATTGCTGGCCCAAAAAAGTAACCTTGTGCTAAATCGCAACCAACAAGTTGCAATTCTTCAAATTGTTCTTCAGTTTCAACTCCTTGTGCCAAATATTTTAAATTCATTTCAGCAGAACTAGAAATAAAACTTGCAAGCAAAGCGTGAATTTTTGGATCTCTATAAAATTTCAGCATAAAATTTCTGTCAATTTTTATAACATCAAAATTATATTCATCTAAATCGCTTAAAGGAAACGCTCCGCCACCAAAATTATCAAGCCAAACTTCAAAGCCCGCATTTTTCATAAGTTGAATTTTTTCTTTTATAATGTCCGCTCGCTCAGAAAACGAACTTTCTTTAATTTCAAAACAAATCATTTTTTTGCTGATATTGTAATCTTTTAAAATCTTTTCGATTCGCTCAATCATCGGCGTTAAAACAAAATCTAGCCAAGAAATATTTATAGAAATCGGAAAATCTTTAAGCGAAGAATCTTTGCCAAAATTGTTATGTAAATCTTTTGCAATTTGTTCAAGAACATTTAAATCCATTTCGTGAATTCTGCGGTATTCTTCCAAAACTGGAATAAATTCGTCAGGTCTTATAAATCCGTAATTTGGATTTGGATCTTCCCAGCGAACAAGTGCTTCAAAATGAGTAATTTCTCTTGTTTTTAAGTTAACGATTGGCTGATAAAAAACTTTTATTTCTTTATTATTTAACGCTTCAGAAAAACGATTTATTATGCGGATTTTTTTGTCTTGTTCTTTGTTCAATTCTTCATCATAATATTTAAAAAGTTCAGTTGGAGATTTTTTTATACTTTGACACGCTCGTCTAGCATGATCGCAAAGCAAACTTACGTCGCAAGATTTTTCGCTAGAATTTCTTTTGTCACATTTATAAATTCCCGCTTTAAAAATTTTTCCCCAATTTGAATTAAAAATTTCTGCAATTCGTTTTATTTTGTTTTCAATTCCATTTAAATACGTAAGAACCACAAAATGATCATCAGAAAAACGTGCAACTAATTCGTCTTCAAAATTAAGTTTTAATGTTTCTGCAAAAGATTTTAAAAGTTTGTCGCCTTCTGTATAACCGTAACGTTCATTAAAAGTTTTAAAGTTCTGAATATCAAAGTAAACAATTCCAATATCGCGAGTTGAATCAACCATATTGTTCATAAAAAGCCACGCTTTGTTTACAAAATATGTCATTGAACTTGTGCCAGTTAAAGAATCTGTGTCGTTGCGATTATCTTCTTGCTTCATAAAAATATTTTGCTTTTTTTCGCTATTAAAAAGTGCTTTTAAATATGAACGACCAACTGCACAATTTTTTCCGCGATGTTTTGCTTCGTAAAGTTCTTCATCAGCAAATTGCAACATTCTGTTAAGTTCCGCTTGACTTTCTGGTTTGCCGTAAATGTAACCACAAGAACAAGAACTTCTTATACTAGAAGAATCGTAAGTTACAGGTTGAATATTTGATTTCCATTCGTCGATTTTTGCTTTAAATTTGCTTTCTCGAGAAATCGGAAAAATCACTAAAAATTCATCTCCGCCATAACGATAACAAAATTTATTTTCAAAAGTTTTAGAAAGAGCTTTTGCTAAATTAGAAAGAATTTTGTCTCCAATGTCGTGACCAAAAGTATCGTTATAAAACTTAAAATCATCTACGTCTGTCATCATTACAACAATATTTTTGTTGATATAAGATTCAAAGTCGCCACTTAATGCGTGCCGATTTTTTAGTCCAGTAAGTGCGTCAGTCATAGAAATGATTTGCAAATTTTCATTTAATTCCGAAAGTTTTATTCCCGCTTTTGCTGAATGAACTTTGTCTTTGTAGCGAATAATGTAAGCCATAAAGAAAAATCCAATCATCATAAAAAATGTAACTACGTGAATAAAATCTATAGAAATTAATCTTTTAAAGTCAAAGTTGATTTTTACTAAAATGCAAACAATCATTCCAAGATATGTGCAAACAAGCGAAAGAATTGCAATAATCGGTTTTACATAAAACATCATTGGCAAAAAGATTGTAAATGCAATAAGCATATAAAGTGGAGCACCGTAAATATATTCGTTGATTGAAATTAAAGTTCCGTAAAGAAAATTGCTTATAAAAAAAACAAGAATAACTATGCTCGCAAAAGTTCGATTGTAATTTTTGATTTTTCTACAAATAATGCTGATTGCAAAAAATATTAAAGAAATGCAAAAAAATGAAATTGAAATTCCTAAATCAAATTTTGAAACAGTCGCTTGGTGATTTTTTCTTGTAAAAAACATAAATAAAATAAAAACTAATTGAATTATAATTACAGAAATCGCAACTGGCAAACTTGTGTACATATTGCTTTCAATAAGTTTTTCTTTTACTTCTGCATCTTCTTCTGCAGCGGAAAACTTTTTCTTTTTATCTTTTCTTAACATAATTTTTTCTTCATTATTAAGAATTTCATAAAGTGTAAAAAATACACGTAGGCAAGGTTCTGACTTAAAAAAACAATCTGCACAAACGTATTCACAACGAAGTTTCAAGTGAGTGCGGAAGCCGTTTTTCAAGTCAGGGTTTTGCCGAAAGTGGATTTTTTTTCTCACGGCAAGTTAATATTTTAATACAATTTTCCTACAATTCCAACTTAAAATATAGTTAATGAATTAAAGCTAAAATTCGCTCAGCGTTTTGTTGAACTGTGGAATTTCCAACTGACACGTGAATGTCGCTTATATTTTGATAAAGTTTTGTGCGTTCTTGATAAAATTCATGAAAAATTAAACGAACATCTTGCATATTTTGAGGATTTTTTTTCGCAATAAATGCTGGCAAATTACAAAGTTTTCCATCTTTAACTGAAATTTCTTTTGCAATTCTCGAAAACGCAGTTTCTTCATTTACAACTAAAAATAAAAACTTGCCTAAAGGTTTTAATTCTTCTAAAGCAATTTTGTTATTGCAAATTCCGCCACCTGTCGCAATTACCGCAGATTTTTTTTCGCCAAGTTCCAAAGCAATTTGTTTACAAGCATTTTGTTCCGCAAGTTTGAAAGCATCTTCACCGTTTTGAGCAAAAATTTCACGCGGACTTTTTCCAGTCATTTTAAAAATTACAGAATCTGTGTCATAAAAAGGAACTGAAAGTTTTTCGCTAAGAATTTTTCCCACGCTAGATTTTCCGCAATGTTTTATTCCGATTAAAATTAAAGCAGAATTTTTTTTCATTTTATTTTCCTTAAAATTATCCGCAAATTTTCTGACTATAATAAAATATAAAAAAATGTACGGTGATTGAGCAAAGGAGAAACCTCTAAATATAGCATTAATGTCATTTCGATAGGCTCAATTACCGAGTTTTCATTTGTAAAGCAAAAAAATTGTTGGAATTTTATTTATCTCGGGAACTGAAAGTTTTTTCCATTCTTCAATCGAATAAGTTTTTATAAATTCTTGTTCAGTTGTAATTCCAGAAGCAACACAAAGTTTCGTGTTTTTTTTGCAAGTAGAAAAAATGCTTTCTAAAATTTTTAAGTTTCTGTAAGGAGCTTCAATAAAAATTTGAGTTTGATTTTCATTCCAAATTCGATTTTCTAATTGACGCAACTTTGCACTTCTTTCGCTAGGTTTTACTGGCAAATATCCGTTAAATGCAAAACTCTGACCGTTAAATCCGCTTGCCATTAAGGCTAAAATTATAGAACTTGGTCCAACAAGCGGAATAATTTTTAAGTGTTTTTTTTGTGCCAAACTAACCGCCGCCGCTCCAGGATCAGCAATCGCCGGACATCCAGCGTCAGAAAGTAAACCAATAGATTCTTTGCGTTTTAAAATTGGATCTAAACAATCATCAATTTTTGACAAATCAGTGTGTTCATTTAAATCGTAAAAATTTAGCGAATCAATGTCGATTTCTGGACAAATCATTTTTAGTGAACGAATTGCAGATTTTTTACTTTCGACAATAAAATTTTTGATTTTACTAACGATTGTCGCATTAAAATTTGGTAAAACGCGAGAAAATTCAGTTTCTCCTAAGGCAACTGGAATTAAATAAAGTGCAGTTTCCATTTAATCAAACTCCAAAATTAAGCACAAAAAGCGGTCGTTCCGAACTCGATTCGGAATCTGTCAATAACAATGGTGAAATGATTTAGAATCTGTGTATTAGCAGACCCTGAACTAAATTCAGGGTGACATAAAAGTGCAGTTTCCATTTTATTTTTTTGGGATTGATTCTAAGGCAAGTTCGGAAAGTTTTGTGATTTTTTCCCAGTTTTCTGAAGCAATAAAATCTTCTTTTACCATCCAACTTCCGCCAATCGCAACTAAATTTTTACATTCAAAATATCCGCTTGCGTTAGAAGAATTTATTCCGCCAGTCGCCATAAATTTTACAGTTGGGAAAGGTCCGCTTAAAGCATCTAACATTTTAGTTCCGCCACAAACTTCAGCAGGAAATAATTTTAAGAAATTCAAACCTTTAGCAAGTGCTTGTTCTACAAAAGACGGACTGTCAACGCCCGGACAAAACGGAACATTATTTGCAACGCACCAATCAACTGTTTGCGGATTAAATCCCGGGGAAACTAAAAATTTTGCTCCAGCGTCAACCGCTTTTTGTGCAAGTTCAGGATTTGTTACAGTTCCGGCACCAACTAAAATTTCTGGACAATTTTCAGAAACAGCTTTTATACATTCAGCGATTTTTTTAAATCCTTCTTCGCCTTGAGTTGTTCTAAAAGTAATTTCAATCGCTTTAATTCCTCCTTTTAGCAAGGCTTGAGCGAGCGGAACTGCCTTATTTACATCGTCCATTTTTACAACTGGAACTAAACGTGCTTCTTCAATTTTTTTTACAAATTCTTCAAACATAAACTTCTCCTTTTTAAATTTTCCTTTTCAACTTGCTGATTTTACTTTTTGATTTTCAAGCAAATTATAATTTCTTTTTGATTTAATATAAAGTAGATTTTCCGACATTGTGTCGCTTACGAGAATTCGCTTTGCAAATTTTCAGAGTCTTTGAAGTTTTAAGGCGACATCCGTGTCGCCATCTTATGCCACAGCGGACATTTTGTTAGCAAAAGGGCGGCGGCTTTGCCGCCGCCCTCACAGAAGACTTAGCCCGCCGTGTAGCACCTTTAGTCTCGGGCAAAGTTTCGACTTAATTTTGAAATTAGACAGTTTATTTTTTAAAGTATTTGTGGTTTCGACTAGACTCAACCGCCGAACGCTTTTTGCCCGAGATGAGCGGATAGCGAAGTGCGGAAGGGCGGTTTATTTCAAGACCCACTGTTAGCATAAAAAAACATAAAACTGCAAGAAATGTAAGTTAATAAAGAGCGACAAGGAAGTCGCGTCTGACAGCCGAAGTTGTGGTTTCTTCGTTTCTCTCCTCGCAATGACGTGTTAAGAGTTAAATAAAGAAACATGCTCCAAAACAATAAAATAAAAAGTGATATCAGTTTTAAAAAAGTGTTATTGATTTCTGTTAAGTTTAGATTTATAGTTAATGTATGATTAAAGAAAATTCACCAACAATTACTAATCAAGAAGCACAAAATGCTTTAAATCTTTGTGTTGAACAAGTACGCAGAAACTTAAAAGACTTTACAAATGTTTCACAAAATCATTCTAGCGTAAATAATTTTTATCCAAGTTGCAAAAATGATCAGTGGACTTGCGGTTTTTGGCCTGGAGAAGTTTGGCTTTCTTATGAAGCGACTGGCGACGAAGAATTTAAGAATTGCGGTTTGGTTCACGTTCAAAGTATGAAAAATCGGATTGAAAATAAAATTTCGGTTGATCATCACGATATGGGATTTTTGTATTCACCTTCTTGTGTTTCGGCTTGGAAAATTTTAGGCGATGAAAATGCTAAAAATGCTGCTTTACTTGCTGCAGAACAACTTGCTAGCAGATTTCAGGAAAAAGGCGAATTTATTCAGGCTTGGGGCGAAATGGGAAAAGCCGACAATTATCGCTACATTATTGATTGTCTTTTAAATACGCCTTTGCTTTATTGGGCAAGTCGCGAAACTGGAAATTCAAAATATGCATACATTGCTCGCCGCCACACTCAAACTTGTATGAAAAATTCTATTCGAAGCGACGGTTCAACTTATCACACTTTTTTTATGGATATTAAAACGGGTTTGCCACTTTACGGAAGAACTTGCCAAGGTTATGCGGATGACAGCGTTTGGGCTCGTGGTCAAAGTTGGGGAATTTATGGAAGTGCTTTGGCTTATCGTTACGACAAACACGAAGAATATTTTGAAGCTTTTAAGAAAACTGCGGATTTTTATCTTTCAAAATTGCCAGAAGATAATGTTCCTTATTGGGATATGATTTTTAATGATGAAAATGCAAATCACGACGGCGAAACTGAACCGAGAGATTCTTCTTCAAACAGCATTGTTGCTTGCGGACTTTTAGATATGGCACATCAAACCGGAAATGCTGAATACGAAAGGATTGCTCGAATTCTTTTAAAGGCACTTGCTGAAAAATATGCGGTAAAAGATTTTTCTAAATCAAACGGACTTGTTTTGCACGGAACTTATAGCAAAAAATCTCCTTATAATACTTGCACTCCAGAAGGCGTTGATGAATGTGTTTCTTGGGGCGATTATTTTTATATGGAAGCGTTGACTCGGCTTTTAAATCCTAAGTGGAATTTGTATTGGTGATTTTATTTGTAGCACATTTTGCATAACAAAGAAGCTTTTCGTGGCTACGCTTTACTGCAAGAAAGTGGCGGTTGGTCGCTGAAAACTGGCGGTTTCCGTCGAGGACTAACACTTAAGTCGTCATTCCGAACTTGTTTCAAAATCTATGCACGCTTTGCACAGAAGATTTAATGGCGTATTGGTGACAAATGTCAATCGAACAGCAGAATAGATAATTTGCTTCGCTAAATATGACGCTGAAAACGACTTTAATATAACGACAAAGACAACTTTAATAGGAGAAATAAAATGAACGCGAATGATTTTTACAATCAGAAAAAAAATTTTTTCTTTAACGACATTGAACTTACTGCAAAATATGTTAAGGAAAATTGCAAAGACGAAATTCAGCACATTTTGCGTGTTGCAGACGAAGTTGTACGTCAAGAATATAAATTTGATTTAAGATGGGACATGGAACAAACCGTTGAGCCAGTTGTTTTTAAGGACGAAATTGATTGGCTTTATATGCCGGGCGACGATCCAGAATTTATTTACGCGTTTAACCGAATGCGTTTTTGGATTTGTTTAGGTCAAGCTTATGCAATCACAAAAGATGAAAAATATGCTAAGGCTTTTGCTCAGCAAATGTGCCATTGGGTAAAAAATGTTCCTCGAAATCAGCAAAACGAAAAAGCTTGGCGTACGCTCGAAACAGGCTTGCGCTTAGAATATTGGACAAAAGCAATTATGTATTTTAAGGGCAGCCCAAATATTACTGAAGAAGTTATAGACACTTTTATTTACAGTATGACTGACCACGCAGAATTTTTGATGAGCGTTTGGAATTCTTACAATCTTATGAGCAACTGGGGCGTTCTTGCAAATCACGGATTATTTATTGCAGGCGTTTTGCTTCCTTCAAATCATCGAACACAAGAATACGTAAAAACTGCACTTTGGCGGCTAAATCAAGAACTTGCAATTCAAGTTTATCCAGACGGAACTCAATGGGAACAAAGCCCAATGTATCACAACGAAGTTCTGCAAAATTATTTAACCGTAATCATTTTGGCGAAACGAAATAATATTGAACTTCCAGAAGGATTTGAAGATAAGGTTCACAAAATGGCGCTCGTAAATGTTATTTGGCAAAAACCAGACGGAAATGAACTTTGCATGGGCGACAGCGACGAAATTGATGTGCGAGATCTTACTACAACAAGTGCGGTTGTTTTTAAAGATCCAATCTTAAAAGGTTCGGCTTATGAACATTTAGATTTTGATTCTGCTTGGGAAGTTGGTGCTGAGTTTGCTGATTTTTATGACAATCTTGAAGCAAAACATTTTGAAAGTACAAGTCAGTTTTTAAAAGACAGCGGAAACTTTTATTTGAGAAGCGGTTGGAATCAAAACGATACTTTTTTGCATTTTCACTGCGGAACTTTAGGCGCTGGTCACGGACATTCAGATCAACTTCACATAGATTTATTTGCAAACGGCGAAGACATTTTGTTAGATGCAGGTCGCTACACTTACGTAAATAAACCTGAGCGCTTTGAGTTCAAAGACAGCACGGCACACAACACAAACACAGTTGACGGAAAAAGCGTTTACACTTATGTGGACAGTTGGGAATGTGGCTCGTTAGACAAAGCCGTAAATCGAGTTTGCAAAGATTTTCCAAAATACGCTTATCTTGAAGGCGGACATTTAGGTTATATGACAAATCCAAAAGGCGGAGTTTTTGCTAACCGAAAAATTGTTTATTTAAAGCCAGACATTTTTGTTCTTTGTGATGAATTTTATACAAACGCTGAACATTCTTATCAAAATTATTTGCATTTCAACAACAGCGGAAAAATTTTTCAAGATTTAAAAGGAAATTGGTATTATTCAAGCGACAAAAATAATTGTGAAATTGCGTTCGTTTTGTCAAACAAAAAATCTCTAAATCAAAAAATAATTGACACACGAATTTCTCGACATTACAACGCACTTGAAAATAATAAAACGCTTTTAAGTTCTTGGAGCGAAAGCGGATTTTCTTCTTTGTTCACAGTGATTTCTGTAAATCCGCAAAATCAAACGCAAGCATTTTCTGTAGAAAAAGTTGATGTAAAATCAAATTTCAAAAATATCACTTTTAAGGATTCACAAATCGAAGCTTTAAAAATTTCAAAAGGCGAAAAATCATTTTTAGTTGTGATTGCTCACGAAGAATATGCAAGTCCAACAGACACTTTTAACGCCGCTTCTTGCACAGGATTTGGTCAAGTTACAATTTTTGATTTAAGTGCAGGCGAAAATTCTATAGGAACAATGATTGTATGTTAGAAAAAATTTTTTCAGTTTACGATTTAAAAAATATTTCTAGTTTTGAACAATTCTCTCCGTTTCCAAAAATCAGCGACAGAAATTTTTGGCAAAATGTTTCTTCGGATTTAAAAAACGAAATTTTACTTCAAGGCAAAAAATCCCAAGAAAAAATAAAAAATTTTGGCTGGCCACAAATCAAAGTAAGTGCGTTTTTGGAATTTAAAAAAAATGGAAATCGCGTAAACTATGAAAATTTATATTTTAACTTTAGAAATCTTTTAACTTGCCTTACACTTGCCGAATGTTTAGAAAATCAAGGAAATTATCTTGAAGACATAATCGACGGAATTTTTTTACTTTGCGGACACACAGCTTGGCAACTTCCAGCACACAATTCTTACATTCGCGACACGCCGCAACTTAACTTTCCAGATTCTTCGCGTCCAATTCTTGATTTATTTGCTTGCGAAACAGGAGCACAAATTTCTGTAATTTATTTTTTGCTAAAATCAGAATTTGAAAAAATTTCACCTTTTATTTGCCAAAGAATCGAAACTGAACTTCAAGCAAGAATAATCAAACCTTACTTAAACGAACATTTTTGGTGGATGGGAAATGAAGATGAAGAAATGTGCAACTGGACGCCTTGGTGCACGCAAAATGTTTTAATTACAGCGTTTTTGCTTCCAAATGATTTTGTGACTCGCAAAGAAATCGTAAAAAAGTCTTTGTACAGTTTGGATTGTTTTGTAAAAGATTACGGAGACGACGGTTGCTGTTCTGAAGGAGCAGAATATTATCGACACGCAGGACTTTGTTTATTTAACTGCATGGACATTATAAATAAAGTTTCTGGCGGACTTTTAGAAAATATTTTTAACTTGCCAAAAATCAAAAACATTGCAGAATTCATTTTAAATATGAACATTCCGCACACAAAATTTTATTTTAATTTTTCTGATTGTTCTCCACTCGCTGGCCTTTGTGGTGCAAGAGAATATTTGTTTGGAAAAAGCGTTAATTCAAACGAACTTTGCAGTTTTGCAAGTGAACATTGGAAAATTTCAAGTGCAAGTGAAAAACTTTTGTCTTGTTCTTCAGAAAGTTTAAAACAAGCGAACATTTATTATTTATTGCAATCAATTTTTTACGACAAAGAAATTCAAAACTTTGCAAAAAATAATTTAGAGAACCAAAATCCGCAAAATCAAAAATCCGCAGAAAATTCCAAAAATCAGCAAAACACAAAATCTAAAACTTCAAAAAATATTTGGTACAAAAGCACAGGAATTTTTATTGTTCACAAAAAAAATTATTCGCTTGCAGTAAAAGCCGGTTGCAACGCTGATTCTCATAATCACAACGACACAGGAAGCATTACGCTTTACAAAAATGGAAATCCGTTTTTAATTGATTTAGGCGTGGAAACTTATTCGCAAAAAACTTTTAGTCCTCGCCGCTACGAAATTTGGACAATGCAAAGTGCTTATCATAATTTGCCAACTGTTAACAAAATTATGCAAAAAGATGGAAAAGAATTTTGTGCAAGCAACGTTGAAATTTTTAAAGACAAAATTTCTTTGGACATTTCAAAAGCATATCCAAAAGAAGCAAATTTAAAATCTTACAAACGAACAGTTTTGGCAAATGAAAATTCTGTGGAACTTTTTGACGAATATTTTTTAAGCGAAAATTCTTCTGATGAAACTTCTGGCAAAAATTTAGAAAGTTTAAAAGATGATGTTGTTCTTTCGCTAATGATTTGTAAAACTCCAAAAATAAAATCTAATTTCATTGAACTTGAAGATTTAGGAAAAATTTATTTTGATGAAAATATTGACGATTTTGATTCTACAGAAAATTTTTCTAGTAAAGTTTCGGACGAAAACTTAAGCGAAAAATCTGACGGTAAAGTTTTAAATCAAAACTCAAGCAAAAATCACGACAGAAAAATAAAATCAATTAAAATTGAAAAAATAAAAATTAGCGACGAAAAATTGCGTCTTACTTGGAAAGATTTTGTTTATAGAATTTTAATTTCTTACCAAAACAAAATTCATCTAAGGTTTGAATAATTTTTTAAGACAGAACCTCGCTTCCGTGTATTTTTAATATTCTTAAATAAGTTATTCAAATAAAAAAGTAAAAAAGTTCATTAAAGGAGAAAAAAATGAAACTAAAAATCACAATCACAAACAAAGAAAACAAAACTGTTTTTGAACAAAGTGCAACTGACGAAATTTTCGCAACTTACGAAGGCGAATATCAAGAAGGCGACAAAATTTCTCTTGAAGCAGACGAAAATCCTTCATTCGTAGTTTTAACTTTAGACGATTGTATGCAAGAAAGTTTTGCTTATTTAAACGGAAAGTTTACAATCGAAATTCCTTTTGGCGAAAAAAAGATGAGTTATAATCCAAAAGCATTTACTGGCGAAAAACATTATCTTTACGCAAGAAAAGCAACGCTAAGTGAAATTTCTGGACGAAAAAATTTGGCTTTTAATCCTTTTGATTGTCACGAAAATAAATCACTTTTTCCGCACACTTGGGCAAATGTAGAAACTCGTGGAGAGAGCGTTTTTGCTAGCCGAAATGCGATTGACGGTTATTTGGCAAACACTTCGCACGGAATTTGGCCTTATTCAAGTTGGGGAATTAACAAAGATCCAAATGCAGAATTTCATCTTGAGTTTGGAAGAAAAGTAAAAATTGATGCAGTTGAAATTTATTTGCGTGCAGATTTTCCACACGATGCTTGGTGGACTCAAGGACAAATTGATTTTTCTGATGGAACAAGTTTAAATCTTGAATTTGAAAAACGTGGCGATTGCCAAAGATTTACTTTTGATGCAAAAATTGTTGAAAGTTTAAAACTTTACAAACTTATAAAAGCAGATTATCCAAGTCCTTTTCCAGCACTTACACAAATAAAAGTTTACGGCACAGAAGCAGAACTTTAAATTTTATACGGTGGTTGAGCCAAGTCGAAACCACCAAACTAACAGTTAGAAAATTGTCGTGAACGCTATCGCTAAACTTCTTTTGTGCAGATTGTTTTTCAAAGCAGGATTCTTGCTGGAAGTGCATTTTTTATTTTGTGTTAAAGTCCGCGGATAAAAGAAATTAAACCTTGAGCAAAAGAATCGCGTTCTTGTGCCAAAGAAAACGCACTGTAAGAAAGCGGAATAACTGGCGAAGAAGAAGATGCAATCCAAAAGCGAACATCATCGGCTTGAACATCTGGAGTTCTACATTGTGCCAAAATCGGAACAAGTCCGCTACTTCGAGAAAGATTTTCTTGTGCTTTGTTAGAAACTAAATATTCTGCACAATCTTGCATCGCTTTAGTTCCAGAAAGTGGCACAAGACAAATTGTTGGGCAAGTACACGCTCTTAAAGAAATATTTTTTCTCGACGGGAAAAAAGTCATTTTTTGTTCAGTAAAACTTGGAATACTTTCAAAATTCTGAATCACTTTGTAAGGAATTGTTCTGTGTGTAGAAAGCGTTGTAAACACAACCGCACATTCTCTCATCGACATAAAATTTTGAATTTCATTTTTTGACATTTTAAAAGATTCTGATTTTATAAGTCCATTTTTTAGCCAAGACGAAATTACATAACTTGCTTCGTAAAGTGGAGAATCCGCACTAGAACAAAGTTCATTAAAATCATAATTTCCGCCAGAAGACAAAATCATTTGCGACGCTTTTTCAAGTGCATCTTTTCCAGAAAAAGTTTCAGTAAGAGCTGAAACTAATGCTAAAAATTCTTGAGAATCTCCGCCAGCAAAAACAATCGGGAGCGTAACAGAACTTTTAAAATAATCAGCAAAATTTGTAAGTTGAGCAATCGATTCCATTTTTTCAAGTTTCGCACGCTTAGCCAAACGCAAATCCAAAAGAATTTCTTCATTATCTACAAGAAGCGGCAAAACTGAAATTCTCAAATCTTCATTTAAAACAGCAAGTTGCTGAATCGAAATTGTCGCCCCTTTTAAAATATCTCGCTCAAGACTCGCCTTATTTTTTTGCTTTTGAGACAAATTGTTTACCAAATCCAAAGAATTTTTTCCTTGAGGCAAAATCACCAAATCAATTTTTTTATCAACTTGTTCCAAAATATTTTTTTCAGAATCAAGATTTATAAAATTGTAAGTTAATTTTGGATTATTTTTTGTAAGTTCATTTTTAAAACTATTTTGTAAAGTTTCGCTCAAATCATAAAACGCAACGTTAACGAAAGAATTTTGTCTTTTCTTTTTATTGTACGAAATTGAAATTGTCAGAATTATAAAAACTAAAAGGAAAATTCCAATCGCCCAAATACCAATATTTTTTTTCGAAAAATTCATATTTTAATTTTACAAACATTCCGAATGAATGTGAAGATTTTTTTCTTACGTCGTCATTCTGAGTGGAGCAAATTTTTTTATTGCAGAAAAATTCTTTTGTGCTGAAAACAAGTCATAAACATTTCCCGCTTTCCGCACTTCCACTATTCGCTCCATTCCTACGGAACGCTCTTCGAGCGGTGCTACAATCGGGGCTAAGTTTCCTGTCATAAAACAAATTTCTAATACTTCGACAGATTCACTAACTACAAGTTCAGAATAACAAACAAAAAATCCGCCAAAAGTTTACATTTTTAAAATCCGCGAGTAGATATAATCATCAAAAACTAATTCAAAATATTTTCGACGCTTACTTCTACAACTTTTCCTTGTTCACCGCTTGCAACATCATAATAAGTGTAAAAAATATCTGATGTATTTCTTGAATTCATAAAATAAATTTTTGTTCCACGTGCGTAAACATTTTCTGTCATATCAAAAACTAATTCTACATCAAGTTTTGTACAAGTTTCATTTTCAATATCAAGTTCATACAAATATACAGCTCTACCATAATCTTTCCATGAAGGGCTTATTATGTAATATTTTCCATTTACAAATTGTATATCATAAAAATGATCATCTTGGGCATCTTCTGCAGTTATTGTCTTTTTTATTTCAAGAGTCTTTTTATCTATAAGGTAAATCCTTTTTTTATGTGTATAATTGCCTAATGGATATCTTACAAGAAAAACATAATCATCAGAAATGAAATCTACACAAAAATTATCTTTCTGTGCTTCTGTGTCGTCCTCTTCAAAACTTTCCATATTAAAGGTTTGATTAGCGGTGCTTATAGTCAAATTGTTTACATCTATCTTATGAAGCGAATAAACTCTGTTTAAAGCACTTGTAAAATAAAAATCTCCTTTTGAATCACATTTTAACCAACTAATATATCCCACAGAATCTGTAAAGACACTTAAAGTTTTTTCAACACTCTGAGTTTCTACATTAAAAAGATTTACATTGAATTTTTTAAGGCTCAATTCCGTAGTACAAATTGGTGCATATTTTCCATAACATCGCTGTGCCCATAACGAATCGTGAAGATTTGTTTTTGAAATTGAAAGACTTGTCTTTGTAGGGTCAAGCATAGCAAGTTCTCCAAGTCCGTCTGAATGAAAAAGATAAAGAATTGGATTTTGAGACACCTCTGTAAAACGCCAGTTACTCCAACTATGTGCTCAAGGATAATAAATCCAATCAAAAACTGTATCATTTTCAATATCAATTACAGCAATTATGTCGCCAAGACGTTTATTTCTTGAACCCATTTTTTCGTTTCCAAACAAATATAATGTATCGTAAACTGGCAAAGAAATAACAATCGGCTCTTTTAAATGATCAAAAGTTTTTATAGAAGTTTTTGAAGTTAATTTACTATCATCAAAACTCGAAAAATAAAAGTTGTTGCAAGAAATAAATGTAAAAAGTAAAAATATTATAAAAAGAATTGGTAGTTTATTTTTCATTTTTTACCTACCTTGTTTTACTTATTATTAAAACTTGTAACTAAAACTGTTTTACAAGTGCCAAAAAATCTTCATCTGACGAAAGTTTTTTATTAAGTTCAAAAATGGACTTTTCTAACCAAATCTTATAAAGCATTTCTTGTTCTTCTTGAGGCAATTCTGATACAATCATTGACTTTCCATCAGCAGTTTCAATTTCCATTTCTTTAATAAAATTTGGAATAGAAGAACTAATTGTTCTTGCATTTTGCATTGAATCTAATTTTTCTAATTTTTTAAAATATTCAGCAGCAACAGTTTCTGGCGTTTTGTCTAATGAAAGTTCTTCATTTATATTTTTATTGTAAAATTGATTTTGACAAGACAGGAAAATGAATATAAAAACAAATGTTAAAATAAAACATAATTTTTTTTGTAAATTAAAATTTTTTTTCATAATAACTTCTCCTTTTTTAAAGCGTAGAAGAGAAATCTTAAATTACTATGAAAAAAAATGTTTATTTGACAAATATTGTGTTTTAAGTTTTTGATTCTTTTTAAGCAAATAATTGTGTCCTAACGTGCTTTTCAAGACTATATTTTTTTATTTCAGCGAATTTTTTTATGCAAAGTGTCAGTCTAAAAAAATCAGTCGAAAGTTTACATTTTTAAAATCCGCGAGTAGATATATTATTATGAAACATTTTAAAATCATTTTATTTTTTTTAGAAACCTCTTATCTTTGCATTTTTATTTCCTGCAATTTTTTTAGTTTTACAGAAATTATAAGTT
>CAZLXK010000027.1:0-17516 GCA_964563305.1 uncultured Treponema sp. | reverse complement strand
GAAAATATTATTTTAATCATTTTGAACGGTTATATTGATACTTATAATTCAGTTTATTTTCAAAAGCAAATTGGCAAAGTTGTTTCTGCAGGATTTGTTAATTTGATTTTTAATTGTGCAAATTTAAATTATGTTTCTTCTACAGGAATTGGTTCATTTACAGCATTTCTTAAATTAGTTAAGCCAAAAGGTGGCGACATTGTTCTTTTAAGTATTCAGCCAAAGGTTTACGAAGTTTTCCAACTTTTAGGATTTAGTCAATTTTTTAATATTAAAGAAACGATTGAAGATGCAATTTCGTTCTTTACGGAAGGCTCTCCAGCTCAAGCGTCTGTGTTTCCTAAAGTTTTTAATTGTCCAGTTTGCTCAAGAAAATTAAAAGCAACAAAAAGTGGACGTTTTAGATGTTCTGATTGCAAGTCAATTCTTGCGATTGATCCACAAGGTCAAGTTTTCTTAGGCTAAGCGTTGGTTAATAATTTTAAAGACTTAGCCCGCCGTGTAGCATCGACATCTTGCCGGTTATAAGAATTTGCGATGCAAATTCTCAAAGTCTTCTGCGTTTTACGGCGACATCCTTGTCGCCATCTTCCATAAAAAGTGCGAAAGGGCGGTTTATATTGAAGTAAAAATTTATTGCAAGAAATTTCCGCTGATAAAATAAAATACGCTCCAAACCAAAAATAAAGTTCAAAACGTAATTTCTTGTTTTTCTTATTTCCTCGTGATATTCTTAAATTAGATGAAAAATTCGCTTGTAAAATCGCTTAACATATTTTTTGTTTTTTTACTTACAATTTTAATTGGCACGATTTTAACGGCTTGCTTGTACGTGGTTGATATGTCTTGTAAAGCGTTAGTTGTGGGGCAAAGTGCAAAATTTTTTAATTTTTCATATTTTGTTAGCGGAATTTTGTTGATGTTGCCGATTGTTTGTATGTGCAGCGGATTTTTTATGTGTGCTTATCTTATAAAACACGCTGAATCAGAAAAACTTCCAATTATTTTTTATTACATTATTTATATTTCGACTTGGCTTTTTTTAATTCCATTTTTGATGTTTGTAAGAAAATCTTATGTGCAAGAGCATAATTTTGTTCAAGAAAATATAAATCTTTCTTCGGGATATTTTAGAAATCAAGACGATTACGTTTTTTATTTTTCTAATGTTAATGATGATTTTGCTGACGGTTTGTTGATAGATTTGTCTGGCAAAGATAAAGATGTTTATACTTTTAGCAATTTGAAAATTTCTCAAAAAGATGGATTTAAAGATTCTTTGATTGAAAATGATGTTAAAATTCCTATTTTGTTACAAAAAATTATAAATGGATTTGAAAATTTAATGCTTCGTGCGGAAAATTTTAGAGCGAAAGGTTATTTTTCTTGGTTATGTTTTGCGTCTTTAGGCTTAGCGTTGGCTTCTTTGGCTGGACTTAGGAATATTTCAAACTGGAAATTGCTTAATCTTATTACAGAAATATTTTTTGTAGTTGCGATTTTGATTTTTAATTATATGATTTTGTCTGAAAAATTATTTGCGAGTTTTAATCAAGAAGTTAATAATTTTTTTAAGTTTTTGCCAAACGGAGCAAGTGCGTTTTTGATTATAACAAATCTTCTTTGCTTTATAATATTTTTTGTGATTGGAATAATTGTTGGTTTTGCAAAGAATAAAACTTCTAAGGAAAGTCAGTAAATATGAAAAAAATTATTATTATCCTTAGCGTTTATACAGTTTTAGTTTTTGGAATTTGTATTGCTTCTTCGGCAATTTATGGTCATATTCCAGAACTTTTAATAAGCAATTTTTCTTATGTTTTTAGTCGCGGACTTTTTTGGTTTTTAAATTTTTTACCAACAATTCTTTTAAGCGGATTTACAATTTCTTGTTGCGTTTTATGGCGAAAAAATTCTGATAATGTAAAAAAACGTTTTTCAAAAGAAATGTTTGCTCGTTATAAAAGTATTTTCTTTATTTCGATTGCACTAACTTTTGTTCTTACTTTGAATCAGGAAATTTTTAAACCTTCTTTAAGTAAAAAAATCCAAAGAAACGAAAGTGCTCCTAGCGAACTTGAGCAAGCAAAAAAAATTGCAACAGAACTTTTTGAAGAAGACGAACCTTCGCTCGCAATGCAATACGCAAAAAAAGCAATGGAAATTTCTCCAGAAGATTCAGAAGCAATAAAACTTTATGTTGACATAAATGATTACATTGAATATTTGCATAACCGCGAATTGTTTAATTACGCTGAAAATGATGAAACTTCTAGTTTTGCAGAAAATTTCAAAAATCCCCAAAATTCAGAAAATTTCAAAAATCATTCTAGTTCAGAAGAAAAAATTTCAACGCCACTTTCTGAAAACGACAAAGCTTACACAATTTTAGAATTGCTTGAACTTTCAAAACAAGAAGCAGACAAAAAAGATTGGTTTAACGCACATTATTATGCGAGTTTGGCGGTTGCTGCTTGCGACGGAACAAATACAAATCTTGCTACAGCTTTAGATGCTGCAAATTACGCTTGGAATATGTTAAATAAACCAGTTGAATTTGATAATCTTACCGAACGAAATATTTTTATACAAAAACGAGAAGGTTACGCTGCGTTTTATCAAGGCGATTATTTAAAATCATATTATATTTTTGCTGATTTGAAATTTAGACAAAAAATTGAAGATCCAGACGTTGAGCGTTATTTTTCTCTTGCCGAAGAACAAGTTGAAAATCAATATTTTTTCTTTGACGAAACTGACAATATGGCGAGCATGAAAACTAACAGCGATGTTTATTTTTCATTATTTTATCCAGACGATTCAAGAAATGTTTTTTTTATGAAAGGCGTAATGAATATTCGAAAAGCCGGCGGTTTAGTTCAATATATTGAAGGTTTGACTTGTGTAAATTATTCTGCGGACGGAAAATTTAATTATTCATTTTATGTTCCTTATGCAAAAGTTATTTCACAATCAAGTTCTGTAATGAATAACGACGCAAAACTTGAGTTAGGAATTAACGATAAATGGAAAAATGTTCCGCTTGTTCAATTGTGTTCTGTAAATCGTGAAAATGAAACTGTAATAAGTAAGCCAAAATTCTTTTATTCGGAAAGTGATTTGCCGCAAGAAATTAAAAATTCGCTAGAAAATGCTTCAATTTTAGAAAGTCAAAATGCAAAGTCAAGTTCAAATTCAGAAAATTCTGCAAGTTCTATAAGTTCAGAGCAAATTTCAGATTCAGAAAATCAAAATAAAAGTTTAAGTTCAGAAAATCAGAATCAAAATCAAAAGGCAAGTTTTGGAAATTTTGAAGAATTTTCTATGATGATTTTGCCGATAAGTTTTGAAGATTTTTCTTTAATAAGCACAACTTCAAACAACGCAAACGAAATGTCAATTTTAGAATTGAATAAATTTATGCCAAAAGCCAAAAATTACGGTTTTTCTAAAGAAATTTATGAAAAAAACTTACTCACGAGATTGTGTTTTCCGATTTTTATTTTAATTTTGCTGATTTTATGTGGCGGATTTGGTTGGAGTTTTAGAATTCGCGGTGAAAATACGATTTTTAAGTTTATATGGATTTTTGTAATTCCATTTTTTATGTTGCTGATGTTTGTTGCTTACGAATTTGCTTGGTATCTTTACAATGTAGTAAATTATGTTTTTGTAGGATTTTTTGGTGACATAAGTTTGATTTTTGCATTTATTTTTTACATTTTGATGTTTTTTGTTTCTTCGCTAATATTCTGTTGCCATAAATCTTAAGGTTAGTTTTTGTACTTAATTAAGATTTCCGAAACAATTTGTCTAACGGAAGATATGTGCCCGACATAACATAAATCCGCAAAAGTCACAAAATTATTTTAAAATAAAAAACTCCATTCAAAACGCTGCTATCATTTCAAATGGAGTCAAAGGAGTGTGTTTCTATTTAGAAAACATTGTCAATTACATAAGTTGTAACTGAATTGCCAAGGAGGATAGCATTCAACGTCTTCTTTTCTAAATTGATTTTTGCAACTTCGCTACAATTTTCGTTTGGAGCGTTGCTTGTTCTAATTGCAGTTGCTTGTGAACCTAAATTTTTAAAGCAAGATATATCAATTTCACAATCTTTGTCAGCTGCTTTGTCATTTACTACAACAATTACAAGTTGCTTTTTATCTTTGTCGTAAGCAGCGAGCGAATAATCTGAAGAAGCGATTATTGTTGCTCCCGGTTTTATATAACGACTAAATTGAGCCATTGCATAATATTTTTTAGTTAAAATGATTTCTTTTGTGTCGTGATTACAAACTGCAAGTCCCCAATATCCGCCATTAAAATTTTCTGGGGCCCAATCTTTGTTTCCATTTCGACCTTCCGAAGAAATATGACAGTCGATTGCTTGCCATAAAATCCAGGCAGAAGGCATCATTCCGTTCATATCAAGAACAATTCGATTTGCAAGCCACAAAGGGCAACTCATTTCACCAGCGTTTTCGCCCGCTTCGTAACCACCGTCAACTTCGCTCATCCAAAGATTTTTCTTTTCTTTTTTAGCGAGATTTTTTAAAGCTTCTCTGTCAACTCCGCCATAAGTGTGAGCATCAATTCTTGAAATTGATTTTTTTGCTTCTTTACTTAAGTTTTTGTACGCAAAAGCAGCAACGTCAATGTCTGTTTCGTCAGTTCCGCACAAGATAACGTCATTTAAGTTGTGTTTTTGAAGTGCTTTTTTCATTTCAACAAGCATCCGCGACTGACTTTCGCCAATATCAAAGTGGCAACCTTCTTGCTTCCAAGAATATGCTCCCCAATAACTTGTTGCAGGTTCGTTCATTGGATCGCAACTAGAAAAAATAATTCCTTCTTCGTTTTTATAATGTTCAATCACAGTTGCCATATATTCAGCAAAGGCTTCGTATTGGTCATCTCGCAAATTATTTTTAGAAGAATCAACTGCTCCGCTCGAACAGCCCGAATTTGTCATAAAATAAGGCGGAGAATTTGAAAATGCTTCTACAATCACGCCTTGACCGCCTACTTTTAAAGCTTCTTTTAAAACATTTCGCTGATTATGGTCGGCTGTCCAGTCATAATATTGATTTCCGTTTTCGTCCAAGTACAAATATCCAGGAACATCAGAGTCAGTTCTTGTAATATGATGATGACTTGGATCGTCGCCACCGCCAATATTGTAGCGAATAATATTTAGTCCCAAACCTTCTGGCGAATAAAATGCTTGAGCAGCTTTTTGTGCTAACTCGTCGTCATAACCAATTCTATTTGGCCACCAGCAAAAACTTGTTCCCCAACCTTCAAATTTTCCGTTGTTAAAAGGAGAAGAGTCTTTTTTGTTTATGATGATTTTAGTTGTAGTAGAATTTTTCATTTCAACTTCCTGCTTTTCTGTGTTTTGAGCAAAAATTTGCGTTAACAAAGAACTTGCAATAATTGCCGTAATGATTTTTTTTGACTTCATTTTTACCTCTGCTATGAAAAGGTTTTCATAAATATTTTTACATTTACAAGATAGAATGTCAATTAAAAATTCAAATATTTTTTGTTAAATTTTAATTTTTTTCTGCAGATTTTTGTTATTGACGCAAGTTTTCTCCGAGAACGTGTCAGTTTATTAAGAAAACTGCAAGTTCTCGCAGTTAACCGTCAGTTTGTTAAGAAAACCGCCAATTTTCGTCGCGAACCGTTGGTTTATTAAGTCAAACTACACGTTTTTGCAAGAAACTGTCAGTTTTCTTAAATCCAAAATAAACTTGTTGCAATTAAAAGTTGGCCTGTGTAATAAGTTACAAAACTGATTACGCGAATTGGATAAATTTTTTTCGTGCGGAAAGTGTTGTAAATTAACAAAATGTCGCTTATCAAAAAGAAAAGTGCACCAATCGAAAAAATCAATCTGCCAAAAACAAGGTTTGAATTTAAAAATCCAACTGACATTGTTGCCATCAAAGAAACTTGGCTAATATAAAAAACACCGAAAATTTTATAAGAAAGTTTTAATTTTAAAGTAAATCCGAAAAAGATTAAAATCAAAAGGTCAATTATTGCAAAAACTATAAGATAAATGAGCAAATTGTTGACGTTTGGAAATAATGCGATTAAATAAAAAATGTGGCCTGTAAAAAATAAAATTGTTCCGCCAAAAAAAGACAAATTCTTTATTTTTTCAAAAGCAAATCTTAAATTAAAAATTACATCTGCACTTGCATCAAGACACAACCCAATCAAAATGCATTTATTAAAAAACGCTTCTGTCGAAAATCGGCTTGAAAAAAATCCTAAGCAAACAAAAACAAGCGAACAAAGCCCTTTTAAATAAAGACTTAACACAAATTTTTTTTGCTTTTCTACAATCAGAAAAATAACTTGAAAAGTGTAGCAAAGAACGTAAAGAAAAATTACTGCGATTTTGATTAAAGTTGAATTCATAAAACTCCTATTCACTTGGGGAAATTGAGCCTATTTCAAAAGTCTGTTACGTTTTAAAACTTCCTCAAATTTCGATTTCTAAATCAGAAAGTGCAAAAGTACAACACGGATGAATATAATTGTAAACTAAATCTGCTTTTCGTCTAAAATCTAAATTTCGCGGAACCCAAACTTTTCCAGATTTTAAATATGAACGACACCAAGCACATTCTCCGCTACGACAACGAGAAGGAACTTGAATTTTATTTTGTTCTAAGATTTGCAAAATTGTGTCGTTTGGTGAACCGTAAATTGTTTGAATTTTATTCTGAATTTTAACTTTAATCTGAATAGAATTTAAAGAGCAAGAAGGATAATCTTTAAATAATTTTGCGTTATGAATTTCGCCAAAAGCTTCGTGACGAATATATTTTTTTTCTAAGTGCAAATTTTCTAATTCTTTGTCAAGAAAATTGTACATTGCTTGAGGTCCGCAAATAAAAATAGAAAATTTTTCATCTTTTGGAGCAAATTTTTGAATGATTTGTGAATTTATAAATCCTTTTTCGTAATTTGGATTTTTTTCAAAAACTTGCGGATTTTTTTCATCACTTAAAACATAAATTACTTTAAGTTTTTTAGTTTCGCTTTGGATTTTGTCAAATTCGTCTTTAAATAAAATTGATTTTTCATCTCGATTTCCGTAAAGCAAAATCATATTAAAATTTTCTGTTCCGTCACAAATTGATTGAGCCATGCTTAAAAAAGGCGTTATTCCGCTTCCGCCAGCAATGCAAATTACAGTTTTTGCATCTCGCAATTCAACATAAGAAAACGAACCTTCCGGCGAAGAAATTTCAATGTTTTGTCCAAGTTTCCAATTTTTCAAAATATAATTTGAAACTAAACCGTCTTTTGCTTCTTTTATTGTGATTTGATAAATATTTTTTCCGCCATCTTGTTCGCTAAGACTCATTTTTGGCGAAGAACAAAGTGAATAAGGCCGATTTGTTTTTTTGCCGTCGATTTCTAAATTTACGCTTATGTATTGTCCCGCAGAAAAATATGCAAGATTTTTTGTGCCTTTTTCGCTGTTTGGAGAAAGTGTAAAAGTTTTGCAATCGGAAGAATTTTCTTTTATTTCTGAAATTTTTACAAATTGCTTGTTTGGATGAAAAATGTTTGCAAGTTCATTTATAGGATAAATTTCTGGAACATTTTCTGCAGACGCTTTTTTGAAAATTCTATTTCTTTGGCGAAGAATTGATAAAAATTTTAGTGGATTTAGTGATTTTATTGGATTTTTTGATTTATTTTTCATTTTTTTTTGCCTTATTTTTTAAGATTTCATCAACTGCATTGTATCCAGATTTGTAAGTTTGATTGTAACCAAGCGAACCTTCTGTGTAAGCACCAACAAAATACAAGTTTTCTATAGTTTTTTCTTTTTTCTTTAAAACTGTTCGCGGAAAAATTCCGTCCCAATTTGATGTTTGATAACCGTAAGGCGTTCCGTTTGGAGTTCCTAAGAATCGTGCAAAAGTTATTGGACTTGCAACTTCAATTTCTTCAATAAAAGGTTTTATGGAAATGTTTAAGGTTTTTTCGTAATAATCAATCATTTCTTGAGCAAGTTTTAATTTTGTTTTTTTATAATCTTGAACTTTAATATTTTTCCATTCGTCGCCGTAAACAGAAGCAGTAAAACTTAACTCGCAAGTTCCTTTTGGAGTGCAATCTGGAAGAGCAACATTTAAACAATTCACAACAATGCAACCTTTGCCACCAAGAGAATGACTTAATTCAAATTGTTCTTTTGGTGATGATTTTTCTTGCAAAAAAACTGTGTAATCTTTAATTCCTAATTCTTGAGCACTTTTGTTCAATCCTAAATAAACTGTCAAAAATGAAAGTGCAAGCGGACGAGCGTTAATTCTTTTTAATTCAATTTGCGGAACTTGCGATTTTTTTATCATTCTTCCAAAAATATCATTTGGATAAGCGTTACAAATTATATTTTTTGCGTAATAAGTTTTTCCATTTGCAACAACGCCATACGCTTTTTGATTTTTTACGAGAATTTCATCAACTTTTGTGTTGTAAAGAATTTGTCCTGAGTTTTCGCGAATTAATTTTTCTATTGCAAGTGAAATTTCGTGCGAAGTCATATTAGGAATTGTTGGTCCGTAATGTATGTAGATATAATCAATCATTCCCATAATAAAAGCATTCATTGTGTTTGTTGGTTCGCCTACGTAAGGCCAATATGTAGAAATAATATGTTGTGCTTTTTTAGGAATTTTAAATAAATCCATAACTTGTTCTGTTGAATAAGAAACTAGTCGGAGCAAATTAAAAAGTTCTGGAATGTCTTTTTTGCTAAGATTTGGCGGACTTAATTTATCAACTACATCAAGAGCATTTTTTATGTATTCAAAAAAATTTTTTACACTTTCTTTGCTTCCGGGAACATATTTTTCAATTTGATTACAAAAATTTTCTATTCCACAAGGCATTTTTGCGTCGTATTTTTCATTTGGATCTGTGGAAATTACGCGATAAGTTGTGTCTTCTACGTGAGCGTTAAATTTTGCACCAAGTTTTTCAAATAAATTGTACGCTGAACCGTGATTTTCTTTTGTTCCGTACATTGCCATTTCGTGAAGTGAAATTTCAAATTCAAACCTTCCGCGTCTAAAACTCGAAGCTGAACCGCCAGGAGAATTGTGTTTTTCAAAAGTGAGCGTTTTTAGTCCATTTTTGCTGGCAAACGCACTCGCCATTAAACCGCCGTTTCCTGCTCCAATCACAATAACATCATATTCTTGATTCATTTATTTAGTTTCCTGATGACGATTTTTCTTAAATAATAAAAATTAACTTTCTTTACAACTTTCTCGCACAACAAGTTTTGGCTGAATAAGCGTAATTGGCTCAACATTTTTTTCTTCGATTAAATCGAGTGTTGTTTCAATAATTTTATAACCAAAATTTACGTAATTATAACTAACGCTCGTTAATGCTGGATTCATAAGAGACGCAATAAAAGTATCATCAAAAGTAATAATGCTTATATCATTTGGGATTTTTAGATTATGTTCATTTATTGCGTGCATTGCTCCAACTGCGGTAATATCATTAACTGCAATAACAACGTCGGGCTGTTCTTGTAAATTTAAAATTTGATTCATAGCATCATAACCGCCTTGATCATCGTAGCGATTATTTGGAATGTCAAATTCTGGATAATATTTTAAATTGAACTCGTTAAGAAGTTTTTTGAATCCGTTTCTAAGTTCCACAGAAGAAGTAACTTTTTGACTTCCGCCAATAAATGCGACTTTTTTGAAATTTTTGTTCTTAGAAATATGTTCCATAACTAAAGAAATTGATTTCATATAATCAATGTTGATTCTTGTGCAATTTGTTCCGTCAAGTCGGCCAGTTACAATAACAGGAATTGAATTTGTAATTTTGTTCACTTTTTGAGCATATTCTGAGTCAGTTTCAAGTTCGTCTGGAGCTCCGCCAATCAAAATAATTGCATCAACTTTTTGATTTGCTAAATTATCAATCAATTCAAATTCTTTAAGTCTGTCGCTGAATGAATTACAAAGCAAAAGTGAATAACCTCTGTCGGCAGCAGCATTTTCACAACTTACAAAAAGCGAAGAATAATAAGGATTTCGAATGTCAGCAGTTAAAATTCCGATTGTGTTTGTTCTAGTTTGAATTAAACCTCGAGCCAAAGCATTTGGATGAAAATCATATTTTTTTATGATTTCATTGATTTTTCGTTTTTTTTCTTCGTTTACTTTTGCACTTCCGGTTAGAACGCGACTAACAGTTGCAATGGAAACGCCCGCTTCTTTTGCAATATCAACTATTGTTATGTTCTTTTTTTTAGGTCTACTCAAATTTTCCACCTTATTTATAAAATATTGTTATAATTTTTGCATTTTTTTATAAAATTCGCTAGTTTTTTGCGGATTTTGCTCCGATTTGTTTTTTTATGGATTCAGCAAAAAGTTTCTTTTGATCACTACGAACTGGGACAGAAAATTGTGGCTGACCATCTTTTTGCGAAACACGATAAATTTTTTCAGATTCGCCAGTGTAAGCCGGACTTGTAGGATTGTTTATCCACCAATCGAGAACTGAAACTACGCAAAGCGTATATTTTATAAGATTTGCATTTGTTGCTGCAGTTGTAGAGTCGCTACGTTTTGCTCCCAAAAGAACGTCGAGCCTTGTAGAAATTGAATTTGGCAAATCAAAGTTGTATCTTTCCCAAGGATTTAAAACGCCAAGAACTGCTTTTTTACTTGCAGCGTTTTCGTCAATTCGGCGAACAAGACTTGTAAAAACTGTTCGAATATAATCTGTTCGTGCGTACAAAGGTCTGTATTTGCTGTCGTTACTTGGTTTTTGCAAAATTGGTGCACTAAACTGATAGTTTGGCAAAAAGAAATATTTTGTTCGCCAAAGAATATTATTTAAATTTTCTTTTCCATATTGCGTGCTAACATAATCAGAACTTGAATAAATTGAATTTACATAAGTTCTTAAATAATCGCCAAGTTTTTTATCAAATAATTCTTCGTGATAAAAAGCCCAATCGCTCATTGCATTATTTATGTCGTCACCAATATTTGCTAATTTTTCATCGGCTTTTATATTGAAATTTATGTTTCGGCAACCTTGAAAAAAATCTTCGATAATTCTGATTAAAACAACAGTTACTTGAAGTGGATTTTGTGGATCTAAAACGTTAAATCCGTCTGCAAAATTATAAATTGGCTGAAAATATGGATACAAATCTGGATGCGTTTCTAAGTGATTAAATCCTGCGTCAGGAAAAAGTTGCTCAAGAATTTTTATTCCTGTAAGCACAACATTGTCTTTTACGCCAGCAACGTGACGCTGAGATTCATCAAGTTTTTTCTTTTCTTCGACTTTCTTTTTTTCATCAAGTTTTTTCTTTTTTTCGGGAAGAAGAAGATCGAATTTCGTTATATTTAAAAATTGCAAGATTTGTGCGATTTGTGATGTAAAAAATTTTGGAAATTCAACATATTCAGTTGCACACATTCTCATCAAAAGCGGATACATTCCTTTAATGACTTGATTGTAAATGTAAATCCATTCAGTAATTCCTTGTTTTGCAAGAACTTGGATTTTGTTTCTATCAACATCTGGATAAGAAGTTATGTCAGCGTAAATTTCTTTTATTAAAAGCGGAATTTGTTGCTCGCCAATGTAATAAATTGTAAGGACTTCTTTGTAAACTGCACGAACAAACGGAATCAGCATTGAAACTGTAAGATTGTCGGCTTCGTTTTGAATTTCTAGCGAAAGAACTTTTATGTCTCGCATTGTCCATTTTCCAACAGTTCTAAGAAATTTAAATTTTAAATCAGTTTCTGTAGCAATTTTACTTTTGTATGAATCTGGAGAAATTTGAATAAAAGTTTTGATTGTGCTTGTAAACGCTTGTAAATGTTCAACGTGACGTTTGACAATATATTCACCAAAATTTTTACTGACTTTTTCTTTGTTTTTAGAGTTCATTCGGAATATAAAATTGAAAAATCCATAATTTGGCTTTATTTCGTAAAGTGGCGACATCATTAATTTGTCCATAAGTTTTAAGTCGCGAGAAGTAAGCGCTGGCAAATCTTCTTCAGTTTTCTTTTTTTTGACATTGCTTGTATTGAAAGTTTGTGTTGGCATAGATTTTATGTTTGTGCTGGCAGTGAGTTTTGAACTTTTGTCTGAAATATCAGAAGCGGAAAATCCGGACGCTTTTATAACAACATCTTGGTGCCTTTTGTGATTTGGAAGATTTGATGTGTCAATAGGAACTGGTCTTTCTTTTAGAATTTCACCGCCTAAAACTTTTTGCATGGCAATAGCTTCTTTGTCATCAACTGGACCGATATTTTTTCTAGTGCGATCGATTGTTCCTGGTTCAAGTGTTCGAGCGGGACGTTTTTCTTGCTCTTCTGCCATACAATTATTCCTCCTTTTTTATATTTTGGGCATCTCGAAAAACTCAAATTTTAGATTTTTTTTTCGAGAAGCCTGCGAGTTTTAAGTCTTGAAATTACAAGCCTTAAAACGTCGCTTTTTCAAAGTTACCTCTAAAAACTGAAGTTTTTAGAGGTTCTCTTTTTATAATCGGTAAATTTTTTATTTTTACAAGAAAATTTAAACTTGCGACATTTAAAACTGACTTTACAGAACCTGAAACGAGTTCAGAATGATAAATTTTCAAAAATTCAGTTTTACAATCGAACTAAATATTTATCAGCAATTCCGTGAATCGACTTAAACGAAAGTTTTTCTCCTTCTTTTGTCATTAAAGTTCCTTCAAAAGTTCCATAAATTATATGATAAACCGTTCTTAAGATAAAAACACTAATTTTGTTACGATTATCAGAAATTGGAGTAAAACTAAGATCAATCATTCCTTCTGTGTCTTGAATAATCCATTTTTTATTTAAACCGTAAGGATGCGTGATTTTTACTGGAGGAAGCAAAGTTGTTTTTCCGTCGTACATAAGTTGATTGTCATTTAAGCGTTCCGGACTAACTTCTTCGCTGATTTTTTCTTCGAGCCTAAAAGAAAGCATTTTTCCGTTTAAATCGCCAAATCCAATTACGTATTCGCCACGATTTCTAAACGAAGTATAAATTCTGTTCATTTCAAAAACGCAAAGTCCTTCATTTTCTGGAAGATGAATAGAATTTTGATGTTTAGGGAAAAAATTTAAAGTTCCTTTTAAGTGCATACAAGAAATATAAGTTGCAGAACAGCGACGCATTGTAGGCGAAGGAAGAACGTAAGTTAATTCAGCAAAATCTGGGGAATTAAAATTTGCAAGAAGTGCTCCGTTTACTGAAGGTTTTAATTTGTTGCCTTTTAAGTTAAAAATAATCGAAAGATTTCCGCGAGTTCTGTCCCAAGAAACACGAATGTAGCGAGATTTTCTGTAACTTGAAGTTGAAGCTTTTTCTAAATCGTGCGGAATAAGACGTTTTTTTGGTCCCATAATGTTGTGGAAAACAAGTTTTTGCTTAGTTTGAATATTCCACAAAATAACTTCAGCCCAACCAAACATTTTAGCGTCAATAAAATTTATGTAACCAATATATTCTTGAAGAATAAAGTAAGTTGTAATTCTACTTTTAATTCTTAGGTTTGTAATAAAAGGTGGAAGAGCAAGCGTGCTGTAAGGTTTATAAACTCCGCGAATATCTAATCTTTTTGGATGTCCCAAGAAAGTACCAAAAACTGGCTTTTTATCTTTTACAAAACTTGGCGGCATTTTAGATAAATCTCTTGTATACAAAATGACCTCTTTGCAAAATTATATAATATTTCTTGAGCGTCTACAATTATTGAATTGTTTTGTGATTTTCTGTGCTAAGCGTTGCTCAATTACCGTAAGATAAGTAAGTCATTGCGTCTTCGCCTTCAGTAAAAAAATCGCCTTTTATTAAAGATTCGTCGCTAATTTGAGACGGCGTGTAATTTGGTGAAAAATAAAAATACATTTTTGAAGAATAATCTGCGTAAGTTTTAGAATCGTTTGTTAAATTATAACAAAAAACGTTAAATTTTCTTGAAAAAGACGAACTTGAAGTGTCGCTTGTGTTAACTTGACGTTTTATAAGCGTGTAAACTGAAAAATTGTTTCTTTTTAAGAAATCGTCAAAACTTTGATAAGAGTAAAATTCGCTATAATAAGGCACATTATATTTTGCTAAGATTTTATATTCATATTCAGTTTGCGGATTTGTGCTAGAATCATTTAAAAATTCAGCAAAAAGATTTACAAAATGTTCTTTAATTTCGTCTTGATATTTTAAAGCGTAAAAATTCGTAATAAATTCATTTTGTACAGAAATAAAAGTTGTTCTTGAAATTGAAGTATTTGTTTCAAAATCAGATTTATCAGCAAAATTATTATTAATAATGTAAGAAAAATCGCTGTACGAAATAAAATTGCAAGCCCACAAAGTTCCGTTTGTTATTTGAGGACATTCTAATTCAACATAAGTATATTTATAATCTTGATTTTCTACGGATTTTGAACTTTTTAAGGTAAAACTTGTGCCAAAATCAGAATTGTTCATTTTTTCTACAAGTTCGTCGGCAGTTAAGCAAGTATAAGTTTCAAGTGAATCACCGATTGGGCAAGAACAAAACAAAACTAAACTTAAAAAACTTAAAAATGTTATAAAAAAAGTTTTTTTCATTCTGATTCCTCGCTTAAATTTGTTAAAGTTACGCCTTCTTTTTGATAATGTTCATCAAATTTTTTGTAAAGTTCTGTGTCAGAATAAAGATTTTCGTAAGTTAAACTTGAAAAATCAATTTGGCTAGAATTTGTAATATAAAATCTAATTCGATAAGCGTCGTAATTTTTGTAAATGTTGTAAGTTGCTGATTTTAATCTTGTTTCAAGGTCAGTTTTTTCGGAATTATCTAAATCAATCAAAACAAAAATAATGTCGTTTTTCCAAGAAGACGAAAAATCATTTGCAAGCGATTCTACAAAAGCATTTTGACTTGAATAATTTGATTCGTTTGAACTTGTAAACTGCCAATCAACGTCGTAAAAACATTTTATTTGTGAATTTGGAAAGTCTGGGCTTATGTAAGAGTTTAATTTTTCTTCGATTTGATTTTTATATTTTATATAAGGATAATTTGTATAAAAAGAAACGCTTTCGCCAAAAAGTCCGTCTGAATAAATTGTTTTTTGAACAATTACGTATGAATCTAAATTTGAAGAATAAAATTTTTCGTAAGTTGTGTTGCTTGGAAGTGAATATCTTGATGGCAAAGAAACATAACCTTGCGTAATATAATTTCCACCAAACTCTTCGAGCAAATAATCAACTTCTCTTTGTGGTTTTTGAAATGAAATTTCTATGCAAGAAGCAAAAAAAATCAGCGTGCAAATTGAAAAAATGTTTGTAAATAAAAGTTTTTTAAATTTTTCCATAGCAAATCCTACTTTATGTTAAAAGACTTACTATGGAATTTCAAGTTTTTATTCGGTAACTGTTGTTGGCGACTGATAAAATGTTTGGCTGTCGAGATTAAGAAGAAGTTTTGCTTTTCCATTTTTGTAGCCTAAAACATCATATTTTCCCCAAACATCACTTCTTCCGTAACTTTGAGTGTGAGCGGCAAGTAAATCAAGTCCGTAACCGCCGTTTTCGCGATTAAGTCCCAAAATTGCCCAAACTGTGTTGTTAATTAAACTTCCGCTTGCGTAAGGAATAACGTCGCTTGTGTCGCCTAAACGTTTAACTGTTCCTTCGCGACTTCCTGCCGAAAGAAGAGGCGAGCCAAAAGTTATTGTATTTAAAACATTGTAATTTTCTTTGATTGTGTCGTTTGCAGCAACTTGTTGAGCAATCATTCCGCCTAAAGAATGTCCAGCCAAAACTAAATTTGAATTTTGAGGAAGATTTTCGCTGATGATTTTTACAACATTTCTAAGATAAGCGTTGTCAAGGTTAAAGCCAGAAAGTAAATCTGTAAGATATCCAGTTGATTGTCCGTCAACTAATTCTGTGCCAGACAAAGTAACTAAATAAACTTCTTTTGATGATGAAGAATTTTGTAAAGTCGCTTTTGTAATAATTATAGGACCTTTTTCGCCTTCATTGTAACCTAAAGCCACGTAATTAAAAATTTCTGATGAATTTGTGTAAGTTTGAATATTTGTAGAAACTACAGAACGATTTACGTTTGCTAAAGAGATTTCTTCTTCTGACAAATTTGTAAATTCTGTTTGGCAACTAAAAAATATGAGCGGAAAACTAAAAATTGCAACTGACAAAATTTTAATAAGTTTTTTCATTTTTCTTCCTCGATTAATAAGTTTTGATTTTCTTGCGATAGTTAAACTATTAAAATGATAGTACTTCTATCAATTAAAAAATATTATAAATTCACTTTTTAAATTTGGCAAATTTTTTTTTGAAGTTTTTTTATAACTTTATTAAAAATAGAAAAAATGCACGGAGGCAAAGTTCTGACTTAAAAAACAATCTGCACAAACGAAGTTAAAAAATTGCTTGTTTTCACTAAGAAAATGTTTATTTTCCTCTTAAAGTGCTTTGATGTTTAGAAATCGTGCTTGATTTATAGTTAGATTGAAAAGTTAAAAATTTATCGACCTCCTGTCGATAACGAGAATTTTCGTTTCTCGAAAATTCTCAAGGTATTCTGTGATTTACGGCGACCTCCTTGTCGCCATCTTTTGTTTTAGAATTTTGGAGAATATTATGAAAAAATTAACGCTTTTTTTAGTTTTGATTGCAAGTTTTATGATGAGCAGTTGTATTATTTTGCTTGATGATGATTACGATTCAGATTCTAGTTCTAAAAATGCAAAAGTTTATGTAGAAAATTGTGATTCTAACAGAAGTTCTTACATTCAAATTGTGGAATATAAAAAATCTTCGTCTAACGTTTGGAAAACTGGCTGGCAATATACAAATCAATATTCTGATTCTAATTGCAATTTTTATTTAAGCAAAGGATTTTACAATTTTAGAATAAAAGTTATTTATCCAAATTATTATGGCAAACATTATGACGCTTACACTTGGTTTTATTTAGAAGATGATTCTGATGAAATTTATCTTAGCTCATATTCTTACACAACTTTAGTTTTTAACGGAAATTATTTGTACGAAAGATAAATTTTGGCTTTGTGTTGATAACGAGAATGTGCAATCTCCGATTGCTTGCGAGGTTTTTAGAAAACCTCGTTGTACTTTTATAAATAAGATTTTGCTCTAAAAGAAAACGACCTCTTTGTCGCCATCTTTTGTTTTAGATTGTATCCTTGAAGTAACCGTGGCGGACTACCATTCGGTAGTCCGCCACGCACAGAGGACTTAGCCCGCCGTGTAGCACCTTTAGTCTCGAGCAAGAATTTAGTTTTTTGCTAAGATTTTGTGGTTTCGACATTGCTCAAGCACCGCGTTTTTTTTTGCGAGAACTGGCGGTTAATTTTTTGCTCGAGATGAGCGAATAGCGAAGTGCGCAAGGGCGGGTTTGTTTGGGG
>CAZLXK010000026.1:0-18071 GCA_964563305.1 uncultured Treponema sp. | reverse complement strand
CAGCTTTTTTTGCTGACTGGAAATATGATTTATAAATTGCGTTTTGATTTTGATTTGTTGATTTTTCGATTGACTTTTCGATTATCGAAGCAAAAAGTGGCTCGTCGTTATGAAGTTCATCTTCTTGCAAGGAATTATTTTGATTTTTTAAACCTGGATTTAAGAGTTCTTCGCTTAATTTTTCGGGCGACGCTTTGGTTTCTTGAATGCAAACAATGTCCGCTCCAGAATCTAAAAGCCAAGAAATAAAACCTTTTTTTTCAACCGCTCGAATTCCATTTACATTCCAAGAAATAATTTTCATTTTTTAACCTCATAAATCTAAATAACAAAATGCACTTTTTTTTAGAACTTTATAAGCTTAGCCCCGATTGTAGTGGCGCCTTTAGCGTTCTCTGCTTACCATTTTTATGATTATAAAAAAAAAGTTTAAGGTTTGTAAATAAACAGATTCTGAAGCGAGTTCGGAATGACAGCATTTTGCAGAGAATGAAGCGACAGCGGAACCACGCAAAGTGATCAAACTTCGTTTGAGGGAAATGTTTGAGGCGAAAACTTAGCATAAGAAGTTTCGCTGTGTAAAAAAACATGCTCCAAAAAATCAAAAAAATCTCCAAATATAAAAAATTGTATATTTTACTTTTTCCCTTGAAAAGTAGATTTTCTCGTATTAAAATTATAATTCCTATGAAAAAACAAGAATTAGCAAAGTACATTGACCAAACGCTTCTTAGCCCAACAACTACAGAAGCCCAAATGAAACCATTTATCGAACAAGCAAAAGAATATGGTTTTATGAGTGTTTGTGTAAACCAAGAATTTGTTCCTTTAGCACATCAAATTTTAAAGGACAGCGACACTAAAGTTTGCACAGTTATTGATTTTCCACTTGGAGCCGGCGGACTTGAAGCTAAAACTGCACAAGCCGATTTAGCAATTACTCAAGGTGCTGACGAATTGGATTTTGTAGTGAATTTGAATCTTGTAAAATCTCACAAATGGCAAGAACTTACCGCAGAACTTACAGCAACTCAAAAAAGTGTAAGCGAAGCGTCTTCTTTTGTTACCGCTGATCCTACAGAAAAGCGTCGACCAATTTTAACTAAACTTATAATTGAAGCGTGTTATTTGGACGATGAAGAAATTAAGCAAACTTGTCTTTGTGCAAAAGAAGCAGGTTTTGATTATGTAAAAACTTCAACTGGATTTGCAATCTTAAAAGATGCTGACGGAAAACTTTTGCCAAACGGAGCGAATGTTCACGATGTTGCACTTATGCGACAAACTGTTGGTCCAAAAATGGGCGTTAAGGCAAGTGGCGGAGTTCATTCTACAAAAGAAGCACTTGATTTAATTGCCGCTGGAGCAAGTAGAATTGGAGCAAGTGCCGGAATAAAAATTGTAGACGAACTTGTAGAAGATTAAGTTCTTTAAAGTTACGGTGGTTGAGGTTTGCTTACTGAACAAAGTCGAAGTACTCGAAACCACATTTTTTAGAAACTGGAAATACGAAATGTCATTTTTTACGCTTTTGTGTAAAAAGTGGCATTTTTTTTTATTTTTTACTAAACTGATAAAATGAAGAAGAATATTGTAGTTTTTTGTACGATTTTTGTATTAAGTTTAGTTTCTTTGTCCGCCCAAGATTTGCGCTTAGCACAAGCGACTGACGGTTCCTCAGCGGAGCCTTTCTTAGCACAAGCGGCTGACGGTGGAGCAACTGCCGCTCTCTTAGCACAAGCGACTGACGGTGAATCAACCGCCGCTCTCTTAGCACAAGAGTCCGCCAATCAAAATAAACAAAAAATTTATTCAGTAAACGACGAAGTTTACAAAAATCTTTGCACGCTTTACGTAAGGCAAGGACATTCTCTTCCTTCAAGTTCAGGCCCTTGGTCCACAGACGAACTTGAAAAAATGCTAAATAAAATCTGCCCAAATCCGCAAAATCCGCAAGAAAAACTTGACGAAATAAGTCAAAATCTTTACGCAAAAATAAAATCAACTTTGAACGAGAAAACACGTTTTTCTACAAAAGACGGACTTCTTTTCAATTTTAACGGAACTTTTAATCCAGAATTTTATCTTCACACAAATCCGCAAAATTTCAACAAAGAATCTGACTGGAATTACGATTATGAAAAACGACGTGAAATTATTGCTTTAGAAAATGAACTTTATGTTTCAAATATACTTTATTCGTATGTAAAAATTGGACTTAGTTACGGTTCAAATGTTTTTGATCAATATAATTACGATGTTGACGATTCTCTTTATTCGCCGATTTTTATCACAAATATTCCTTATCTTTCAGGAAATGATTTTTCTTGTTTTAGTTTGAATTTTCCGCAAAGAGCGTTTTTGTCAACTGGCACAGAACATTTAAGTCTTTCTTTTGGTCGTGATGTAATTCGCTGGGGAAGTGGCGAGCGTGGAAATCTTTTTTTAGGCGGAAATTCTTTGTTTGACACAAATATTCGATTTTCTATTTATTACGACAATTTTAAGTACGCTTTTATAACAAATTTTTATCCGCACAATTCTATAGTTGAACAACAAAATCTTGGACAAAACTCAAATCAAACTGGAACTAGATTTTTTATGGCTCACAGAGTTGAGTTTAGATTTTTTGCTGACAAAATGACGCTTTCTCTTTCTGAAGGTTTAATGTATCAAAATAAATCTGGATTTGCTGATTTTACGATTCTTAATCCGCAAGTTTTATGGCACAATCTTTATATTCGCGGAAATGCAAATTCTATTATGAGCATCGATTTTGATTACACAGTCATAAAAAACTTAAATTTTTACACACAAATTTTAATTGACGAATTTGCTTTTTTGGGCGAACCGACTTCAAGTTCAGAAACTGGCTGGCGACCTTCAAAAATCGGCGGACTTTTAGGCGTAAAATATTTTGCTCCAGTAAAACGCGGAATTTTAAAACTTACTGCAGAAGGCGTTTACGCAGATCCTTATCTTTATTTGCGTGAAAAATATGACAGTTCAAGCGGAACTTTTGGCGTTAGTTTTTACAATGATTTTAGAGATTTTGCTAGCGGAAAAGAACTTTATTACGTAAGAAATTGTCTTGGCTACAAATATGGCGGCGACTGCATTACGGCTGACTTAAAAGCTTCTTATGATTCACTTGAAAATTGGCAAAGTCAAATTGAATTTTTTTATATGGCACACGGAATTATTTATCAAGATTTAGAAACTGATTGGATTTATGGCAAACAAGTTCTTGCTCCTTCAACAAAAGATATTACAAGTTCTTCTGGAACAACTGGCTACGTGGAACATAGTTTTTTAATGTCCTTAAGTGCTTCTTATGATTTTTTTGATTGGCTAAAAGTTTATGGCGGAATTGATAACTGGATTGTTGTAAATAAAAATAATGTTCAAAGTTCTCCAGTTTACGATTTCCAATTTTACAGCGGAATAAGTTTAAGTTTTTAGTACGACGGTCATTGAAGCCCTCGAAATGACTTAAGTTTTAGTTAAGAAAATTTGCAGTCAAACAAAAAAATGTCATTCCCGTGTTCCAACACGGGAATCAGTCAATAAGAAGAATCCTAATTTCTAATTCCTAGCGTCTAACTTATCGTGTTTTTGACCTTGCGGATACTGAGCAATGTCGAAGTGCAAGCACCGCAAATTCTAAATTCTAATTCCCAACTTCTAGTTTACAAACCAAACTAAACGATTTTCCACAATCTTATGTTGCAAAATTCCACGTTTATCCATACTAGAAAGATAAGAACGTAGCGTTGTGCCAATCAAAATGTAATTGCTTTCTTTTAGTTCCAAACCTGCATAATCCGCAACAGATTTTAAAAGTTCTTCTTGATTTTGAGGCTTTTCTAAAAGAAGTTTTTTTATCAACTTTTCAAATTCCAACGTTACAATTATGTTAAACTCCGTAATCGCTTCCAAATTTTCAGTTGTACAAACATCTCCGTGTCCAGGAACATAAAAATCAGCGTAAATTTCTTCAATTTTTTCAATCGATTTTCTAAAATCTTCTGGCTCGTAAATAAACGGAATCCAAAAACGCTTCAAAAGCGGAACTCCAAAAAATCCGTCGCCTAAAAAAAACGTCTTTTTATTTTCAGATTTGTCGGTTACCAAAAATCCCACTTGATCAAAAAAATGTCCCGGCAAAGAAATAATTTCTATAGAAAGTTCTTCAAGTTCAATTTTCCCGCCAGAAACTCTCACTTCTCGCGACGCAACTTCCGCTTCTCCCGCCAAAGTTTCCACTTTTCTCGAATAAACCGCCGCTTCTTTCACCGAACCGCCAGTTTCTTCACTTAAACCGCCAGTTTCTTCACTTAAACCGCCAGTTTCTTCACTTAAACCGCCAGTTCTGTCACTCAAACCGCCAACTTCTCGCGACAAATCATCACGCAAAGTCAAAATTTCATCAACTTTATTTGCCACTTGATTAACAAAACTTTGCGCCGCTAAAGATTCAAACGGAAAGCCGCCCCAATAAAGCGCTCCAGTCAAATAAGGAAATTGCATTATCAAACTTTCCAAATAAGGTGCGCGAACTTTGCAATTTGTTTTTTCCACAATATAAGCGTTTCCGCCACAATGGTCAGAATGAGAATGTGTATTAAAAATCTCTTTAACTTTTTTGCCAGGAAAAATCAGTTCCAAACTTGCAAGCAAATTTTTCGCATCTTCTGAAGAACTTCCCGTGTCAATCAAAAAAAGCGAATCTTTCGTGTTCAAAACGCCAATATTTGTAGAATTGCAAAACATTCCCACGTGTTCCGACAATTTTCTATAAGAATCCGCCGTTAAATTTTCTGAAGTCATAAAAAAATAATATAAAATCTCGTTAAAATTTTCAATTTGCTTTGATTTTGATTTTTATTTTGATTTGAAGATGGAATTTTAGATAAAGTTTTTTTGCAAGCAAGAAAAAGTTTTTTACTAAAACTTTAAAAATCGCAAGTTTATCCGCAAATATTGTGTTCAAATTCTTTTGTCGCCAAAAAATTCTTCTTCACAAAAATTTGGCTTTTTAACATCACGAAAAAAAATGCACTTTTACAAAAAAAACGTCATTCTGAGCAAAGCGAAAAATCTGTCACTAAACAGATGTTTCGCCGTTGGCTCAACATGACGATTTTAGTTTTTATTCTATAAAAAAGAAAAAGATTATCGGGACAAGCCCGATAATAACATAACAAAGTATATTTTTAGTTAAGAATTTTTTAAATCTTTGCAGCAACAATTGATTTTACTGTGTAATCGTGATCAATTTTGTTTACTGTAAACGTCTTTGATTCACCAACTTTCATATCAAGAATATTGTGTGCTAAAGGCGAAAGATAAGAAATAATTCCTTGTTCAGCATTTGATTCTGCTGGTCCCAAAATAGTAAACACTTTTTCTTGATTATTAATATTGTCTTGCAAAGTAACAACTGTTCCAAAAGAAACTAAAGAAGTTGTAACTGTTGTAGGATCAAAAATTACATAACTTGCCAAATCAGATTTTAATCTGCTTAAAGTGTGATTCATGCGACTTTGAGCTTCGCGCGCAGCAATATATTCTGCATTTTCTTTAAGGTCGCCTTTTTGTTTTGCATCTGCAATTTCTTCAGCAATTTTAGGAAGTTCAACCTTTTCAATATTGTCAGCTTCGGCTTTCTTTTCTTCAAGTTTTTTCGCTGTAATAAGCGTTCCTTTTGGAGAATCAGATTTAATTTCTGCTTCTTGGAACTTAAAGTTTGGATATTTTGAAAGAATTCCGCTTCTAAGTTGAAGTTTATAATTTGATTCCAAATCTTTTACATCATTTACAATTGTATACATTCGCGTGATTGTTTCTTCATCATTTTGAAGCATAAAATCAAGCATTGTATTTTCAGTTTCTTTTGATTTTGAATCATCAGATTTAATTTTTCTTGCAAACAAAAGTGAAGTTGCATTTTTAATAGTTTTCTTATTTTCTACAGTATTTACGTGATTGTTAATTTCTTTATAACACTGAGCAATAATGTTAACCAAAGTTACAAGTTGCTTTTCAAAACTGATATTTGCTTCTTTAAACCATTCTTCATCGCTACATTTTTCAAATAAGAAAATCGCTGAATTTCTGTACGAGCGATAATCAGAAAAACTATCTTGAACAAGTTTTACAAGTTTGCTAGCAAAACCAGCCGTCGCAAGTTCATCAAGTAATTTTTTATCAAGAACTGTAGGGAATAATTTAATGTAATTATCTTCCCAATTAGAAATATTGCGAACGTTTTTAATAAAATCTTCGCGTAAGTGAGTATTTTTTGTGTCTTTTAGCAAAGTGTACATTTCGCAAGGATTTTCAATTTCGCCATAAATTTGTTCAAAATTATATTTTGTAGGATTTTCAAAACTGCTAGATTTTTTAAGAACTTCTTGAACAACTAAATAAGAAGCAACTGTTTCTTTTGTAACTGACTGAAATGCTTTTACGTAAGCCGCAAAATAATTGTACATATCAAGGAAAAGTTCATTTGTAATGTCGGCACCTTCGTTAAGATAACGCATTAAAACGTCAATTCTTGCAAAGAAATCTTTTTCTGCTTTAAATTCATTTGCTAAACGTTCTTCGAGTTGCATTTCGTGTTCGCGAACTGTATAAAGATTTACATCGTTTGGATTTACGCCAAAGATTGGATTGCTTGCAAGTTCTTTTTGTGCTTTAGAATGCCAACTTGTCCATTCGCCTTGAGTAAGAATTGAAGGCACAAGTTCATTTTTGATTGTTTTTTCATCACAATTATTGTTAAAACTTTTAATTATAGTTTTTAGCGTCCAAGTAATGTCTTTTTTTACTTTTTCAGCAAGTTTGTCTTTGCTAACAACCGCTTTTAAAACCCAAATGTGATGTTTGTCCAAAGGTTGCAAAGCACTAACTGCCATTTTTAAAGACATTTTTTTTGTGCCACTTCCAACAAAAATAATTGTAAGAAGATCGCCTTCAACTTTTTTGATTTTTCCAACGCCCCAAGTTCTGTGATAAACATAAGAATTTGCGTCAAAAGCGATGTGCTTTTCAAAATCATTTATTGATTCAAAAACGTTTCTAAACGAAGAATTTAAATTTGATGAGCGAATATAATCTTCAAGTTGTTTGTGATCAGCGTATTTTCCGCGATAACATTCAACAAGTTCTTTTCTAGCATTTTGATCGTGATTGTCGATTTCAAGCATCATTTTGAGAAGAGAAATTGCTGTGTCCCATTTTCCAATATCTTTGTAATGTGGATAAAGATCTTGAAGAAGCAAAGCAGATTTTTCTGGGCTGATTGTTTTTGCAACTTTTCGCTGAACGAGCAAGAAAAAATCAATGTCGTCTGGAGTAAGATTTTTAAGTTTAGCCCAAACTTCTTTTACAGCGTTGTAATTTTTTAGCGGAATGTAACGAAGAATTGCTTTTTTGTAATAACTGATTGCAAGTTTTTCGTTTTTTTGTGATTCATAACGTTCAGCAAGAATTTTTGGAACTTCAGCGTCGTCCATATCAACTTTTACAATAGTTTCGTAAATGTCCCAAACTCTGTCGTCATTTGTGTTTTTATAATATTCAGCAAGTTTTTTAAGTGCAAATTTGTTTTGAGAATCTTCTGCGAGAATAGAAAGACAAAGGGATTCTACAAGTTGCTCTTTGTGATTTTTTTCAAAAATTTCTATAAGGCTTACAAGCGGACTTGTGTCAATAGAACCTGTTTTTAGAGCAATCATTCCAGAAAGATAAAGTGCACTAATGCTATCTTTTCTGTCGAGAAGTTGTTGGTCGCAAATATCTTTAATTGTATTTTCGCAATTTTGATTGTGAGCTTGCTTTAGAATTTCTGCAAGTTCATTAAGATTTGTAATGGTAAAATTTGTAATACCAGCACGAGTCCAAGTTTCTTCTTTGAGCATTTCACGAACTGAGTTTTCAAGTTCTTCAGACATATAAATTCTCCTACAAAAAAATAAAAAAATAATATAAAAAAAAATTTGAAGTTTAAGAGCTTGTTTCAAAAGTCTGTTACATTTTGAAACTTCCCAATTATATTTCAAACCACAAAAATCAGTTTTAACGGAGTTAAATCAAATTTAATTTTCTCCTACGTAAATAGAATATATTGTTGGATCCAAAAGTTTGATTTTTAGCAAAACCTCATTGATTTTGGTAAGTTTCTCTTTTGAAAGCAAATAATAATCTATAAGCCAAAAATAAAGATTTATAAGGCGCGGAACAATCAAGTCTCTGTTGTTTGCAGGTTCTTTTAGTTCACTTTCTTTAGCAAAAATATCTTGCTGCAACTGAAAAACTTCTTGCGAGCGCAATTTACGCTTTACGTTAAAAGTTTTGTACAAAACGCCCCAAACTGCCATCCATTCTAAAAGCATTTGACCAGAAAAGCCTTTTTCCATAACTTTTTCTTCAAGTTCAACAATTAAAGGCGAATCTAAATATGAAAGATCAATTTTTTGTGGATCAAGAAAAAATGCTTCTTTAAACAAAAGTTTTGCATAACGAGTTTCTCCACAAAGTGCATAACAGTCAGCCATTTCTGCCATTATGCAAGACATTCCCGGAAGATTTGAATTTGCTTTCATAAGCAACTGCAACGCAATTTCGTAAGAACCGAGTTTTTTGTAACACAAACCTTTTTTTCTGCAAAGATTTGCGTTGAGTTTAGAATTATTTTCATCTGGAACTTTAGAAAAAAAATCAAGAGCCAACGAAAAAATTCCTTTCTTAAAAGCGTATAAGGTTCTTTCTTCTTGCTTAGCATTTTGTGAATTTGCAGAATCTGAAAAATTTTCTGTAAAAATCGAATTTTCTGAATTTGATAAATTTTTATCTTTTGATGCTAAGTCAGATGATTTTGCTACATTTTTTTTACTTAAAGATTTGGTTTTTAAGGATTTGCTTGTAAAATTTGCAATGTTGTCAGAACAATCTTGCATTTTTAAAAAACTTTTCCAGGAATTTAAAAGATTTTCGCCTTTTTCAAAAAAATTATCTTTATCAATGGAATTTAAGCCAACAAAAACTTCTTGCCAAAAATTGCAACATTGAATAGCAAAAACTAAAGATTCGTTTCCAAGATCTTCAAGAAGGGCAGAATTCAGAATTTCTACTGCTTCTCGGACTGAACAAGATTCTATTAACTTATATGCCTGATCCAGAGATTCTTCTGATTGAACACCCATAAATATTTATTATACAAAAATGCGGTTTTTAGTCAATTATAAATTACTTGAAAAAATAAAACTTAGGTTATAAGTGTTTTTACTTGCTTTGTCAATATGTTTTTTAAAGATTTTTTATAATTTTTTATATGAAAGTTTGTGCCGTCTTCGAGGAGCTAGCCCCGATTGTAAGGGCGAGCCGAAGGCGAGTTGCGTAACGAAGTGGAGCAATGTAGGCGAAAAGCCGAAACCCTGAAAAGCGGGAAATGTTTGGGGCGAAGTCTTTGCACAGAAAAATCATAAAATTGCAAAAAGTGTCAGTTACTTGTGGAATTTTAAGTAGATTGCCACGAACTAAAGTTCTCGCAATGACGTGCTAAGTGTCAATTAAAAAAATATGCTCCAAAATTGTATTAAATCTTCTTACTTTGAGAATTTCGCAAAATCAAAAGTGCAATAATCATAATGATTGGGAAAATTATTGCAGAAATTAAACCTGTTTTTAGATTGTTTGAAAATTGACTTGAAATAAGTCCAACTTGTGTAGGTCCGCCAGCACAACCAATGTCGCCCGCCAACGCTAAAAACGCAAAAAGTGAAGTGCCGCCTTTTGGACATTTTTGACTTGCCACAGAAAAACTTGCCGGCCACATAGCTCCAACGCTTAAACCGCAAAGTCCGCAACCTAAAAGGCTAAAAATTGGAAGTGGAGAAAAAACTGCAATGCAATATGACGCAACACAAATCACGCAACAAACGCAAAGATATTTGTAAATGTCAAAACGATTTGCTGTTTTTGAATGAAAAACGCGAGAAAGTCCCATCAAAATAGAAAATAAACAAGGTCCTGCAATGTCTCCAACAGTTTTTGAAACTTTAAGTCCGCTTTCGGCAAAAGCACTTGCCCACTGACTCATTGCTTGTTCACTTGCACCAGAACAAATCATCAGCACAATTAAAAGCCAGAAAATTTTTGAAGTAAAAAGTTCCTTAAAAGACATTTTTTCATCTTCGCTAACGAGCGTGTTAATCGGAACAAAACAAAAGTAAATGGAATTAAAAAGCGGAACTAACGCCCAAAAAAGTGCAACTTTATTCCAGTTTTGAATTCCAAAAAAATGAAATGCTAATGTTGAAATTAAAACTACGGCGACGCTTCCCCAACAATAAAATGAATGTAAAAGTGACATTGCCGCTTCTTTATTTTCGCTTGGACACGCTTCGAGAATTGGCGAAATTAAAACTTCATCAAGTCCGCCACCAATCGCATACAAAATTATGCTTATACAAATCGCTAAAAACTTATTTGCAAGAACGTAAGGTAAAAATGCCAAGCAAACAAATCCTAAAACTGAAAAAACGTGAGCCGCAACTGCACAAATTCTGTAGCCAATTTTGTCAACAAATCGAGCGGAAAGTAAATCAACCAAAATCTGAATGCAAAAATTTATTGTGACCAAAACTGAAAGTTGTTCTAGCGGAATTTTAAAATTTGTATTGAAAAACACAAAAAGTAAAGGAGCAAAATTATTTACAATCGACTGATTTATGTAGCCCAAATAGCACGCAAAAACTGTATGTTTGTAGTTTGTTCTGATGTTTGAAAAGAATTTCATAAAAAGCGATTTTACTTAGAAAAGGCTAAAAGTCAAGGGCTGGAAGTTTTGTTGTTATTAAGTGGATTTGAAATTCTTTTATATGTATAAAATTGATTGTTTCCTAAAACTTTTGTTTGTAATAAATTATTGTCGATTTTAAACAAAATAAAATCTACGTAATTTTCTAAGTCTGTATCTTCAAGAGATTCCCAAATTCCCAAATTATTCATTGCATATTTGTAAGACATTTTTAAAGCATATATAGGTTCTTTTGCAAATTCATAAAATCCGCTAAAAGCAATCACAGTTTCATAAGTTTTATTGTAGATAATAAATTTTTGCTCAGTAAATTCGATAATTTTTTCATCATTTTCCCAAAATCCAATAAGTTCTTTTTGCGGATTTGAACATGAAAAACTTAAAAAAATTAATGAACTTATGAACAAAATATAATTTTTTTTATTCAGCATTTGTTTGTGAATATGAACTTGTTTTTGGCGTTAGCATGAAATTTTGATTTTTTTTAGGTCCGTAGCACCATAAAAATGCTGGCCAGTTTAGTAGAAGTCCTAAAGCGATATTTGGAACTTTAACTTCTTTTTGTAAAGATGTATTTAAAGTTTTAAATCCATCTTTTTTGATTGTGATTGTAGGATCGTTCCAAATGCCATTAGAAAGTTTTGCAGTTGCTGGAGTTGAGCCAATAAGTTCTCCGTCAATATAAACTTCAGCATCTTCTGTGTCAGTGAAAAAAGTTACATTTGTGCTTGAAACGCAAGCGACTGTTGTAAAAATCAAAAATGCTGAAATTAAAATTGTAAGATTTCTTTTGAATTTCATAAAATCTCTCCTATAAGTTAATAATTTTTTTTCTAAACGCGAGCGGGAAAAATAAAATCTTAGCAAAAAAAATGATTGTCGCGAGCGTTTAGAGCAGATTTGTCAATCTGCTCTAAAGGTATACCTTTAGAGCGAAAAAAAATTTTTAGTTTCCTTGTGGAATTAAAATCTTTAATTTTGATTTTTTTATACTTTGAAAATTTCAACGGAACATAAAGAAAGTTTGTTGCAAGTTTTGTAAGTGCTTAGAGCGTTTTTCGGAATTTGTAATGTTAGAAGTTTTCAAAAATAGATGGAAACTGTCTAAGAAGTCTAGTGCAGAGCGGTTATTGAATGTTTCGATAAACCAACAGCCACCTGTCGAAATATCAGGAACACTATATAGTGTGGTTTCGACGTTGCTCAATCATCATATTTCATTCTTATTAAACTAGCATATGACAGTTTTTTTTGAATTTTGAAAAATCAGCATTTATTTATTTTTGCATTAAATCAATAAATCTTTTGATATTTTTATAAAACTTTTGTAATAAGTTTTTATGTTTTTGATAGCGAAAATTTTCTGATTTATAATTTTACTTGAAGACTAAAGTTTCAATATTTTTTGGGAAGGTTAAGAAAATGAAAAGTCCGCTTGACAAAGAAACGCTGAACGGAATAATCACTCAACTCAACTCAACTCAACTCAACTCAACTCAACTCAACTCAACTCAACTCAATGTTCTGATTGTCTTTCTTTTAATTCTGATAAATTTAAATCTTACGCGAAAAGAATTTTTCTCTTATGTAAAAGGTGTAAAAGGGCGTGTGCTAAAAATCAGCGTGCGTCCTTTTTGCGTTTAAATAAAATTTCTTTAGAGAAGCCAAGCTTTATGAAAAATCTTGAATGTGACTTGAAAAATTTTAGTTTTTTGCTCGGCTTAAAATCGAGGAACAGCATAGAAAATATGCTTGTTATAAAACTTTTTTCATAATTAAGGAGTAAAACTTATGAAAAGTAAAATCAAACAAATCTCTGCGTTACTTGTGGCGATTTTTATCACGGCTTTTGTGTTTTTTGCGTGCAAGAATAATGTGGACACAAGTTACACTATAACAGTTTCAGAATCAGAACACGGAACTGTAACAGCAAGTGCAAGTTCGGCTGTGGCGGGAAGCACAGTAACGCTCACAGTTACGGCTGAAAGCGATTATACTCTGGACAAGCTGACTGTAACAGACGCAAGCGGAAACACAGTTTCAACGGCAGAAGTTACTAGTGGCACAGAGTACACTTTCACAATGCCGTCGAGCGATGTAAATGTTCAGGCAACATTTACAGATATTTTGTACACTATAACAGTTTCAGAATCAGAACACGGAACTGTAACAGCAAGTGCAAGTTCGGCTATGGCGGGAAGCATAATAACGCTCACTGTTGAGGATGAACGCGGAAGTAATTACGTCTTGGACACGCTCACAGTTAAAGACGAAAACGGAAACTCGGTTCCAACAACAGAAGTTCAGCTTGACTATGAGTACACATTTATAATGCCTAAGAGCTATGTGGAGATTTCAGCGACGTTTGTAGAACTTTACATTGTAACATTTGATTCAATGGGCGGAAGCGATGTTCCAAGTGCTCGTGTTAAACACGGACACACTATATCAAAACCCGATGATCCAACAAAAAACGGCTACGTGTTTTTATATTGGAGTGACAACGCCTCGACGGAATTTGATTTTAGTAGCAATGCAATTAGTGACAACATAACACTATATGCAGAGTGGATTCAAGAAGGATTTGTAAAAGTTTATGGTAGAATTTTTGACGGAACCACAACGCTCACGCCAGAATCCCAAGTGTTCATAAGCGGGCGAAGACTTGAAATAGGCGATTTGTATGTTTGCGACCACGAAGTTACGCAGGCGGAATACGAAATCTACTGCAAGTACGGCGGCTCTTCAAGCCCAAGCGAAACTTATGGCAAAGGCGACAACTTTCCTGTGTATTATGTAAGTTGGTACGACGCAATCGTTTACTGCAACTTGCGTTCACTTGCAGAAGGATTTAATCCTGTGTATTCACTTTCAGGTGGAACCGACCCTTCAGAATGGGAAGACGTCGTAAGCGAAGTAGACGAATCTGGCATGAACAAATACTGCGGACCTTCATCAACCAATAGCAACTGGAACAGCGTGAACTTCGACAAATCTGCAAACGGCTACCGGCTTCCTACAGAAGCGGAATGGGAATACTTAGCACGCGGCGGACACACGAACAGTTTCACTTACTCAGGAAGCGACACTGCGGACGAAGTCGCTTGGTTCAATAATAACAGCGGGAACAAAACGCACGAGGTGAAGACTAAAACCGCGAACAGTCTTGGAATATACGACATGAGCGGAAACGTGTGGGAATGGTGCTACGACTGGTATACAGCTTCAATCACAACGAGCACATCCGAGCCCGTTGATACTCCCGAATCTTCCATCTATCACCGCGTCAGGCGCGGTGGCGCTTGGGATGGCAGCACGTATGCTGTTTCTAACCGGAGCGGCTACGACCTGTACGACAGGCTCAAGGGCTTTGGTTTCCGTGTTGTGCGCAACGCATACTAAGGCTTTGCTAATGCGGTAATACGGTGGTTGAGCCTGTCGAAATCACCACACTTTCTTTCAAGAAAAAAATACGCATAAATTTTTTAAATTTGTGCGTAATATAATAACGTGCACAAAGCATCGCGAAGTAAACTTAAAAATTATTCGTCATTCTAACGAAAGTCAGAATCAATACTTGACATTGAAACGCTTTTGAGGTTCTGAAATCAATTTAGAATGACAAGGATATTGTGTAAAAACTCACTAAGTCAAGCACAACATTTTTCATATTTTAAGAAAACTCACCATTTGAACTTGTAAATTCTTTTACGGTTTTAGAAATTTCTTGAATTAATTTTTCAGATTCCTTTTTAGAAAATTGTTTTTTGTATAAATCATCTTCACTCATAAAAAGTTTAAATGGCGAAATGTTCAAAGCGTCAGCAATTTTTTGAATCATTTCGATTGAAGGAAATTTTTTGCCAATTTCAATTTCGCCAATATAACTTGTTGAAGTTCCAACTTTGTCTGCAAGATTCATTTGCGATAAGTTTAAGTTTTTTCTGTATTTTTTAATATTAGCGATAAAAACGCTTCTTAAATCCATGAATATATGCTAAAAGCAAATAAAATGATTTTACAATTTGCTTTTAGCGTGTTATTATGTAAAACAATCTTAATTTTATGCGCTAAAGACAAATAAAAATGAAAACAAAAACAACTCTCGCTTTATCTAATGAACAAAACAAAAAAAACGAAAATCCGCAATTTCTAACAACGCAAATAATAACTTATTTAGGAAACAAACGTTCTTTTATTGGAAAAATTGAAAAAGAAGTTCAAGAAATCTCGCAGAAATTAAACAAAGAAAAAATGATTTGCGCGGATGTTTTTTCCGGCTCCGGAATTGTTGCGCGAATGTTGAAAAGTCATTCTTCGCTTTTAATTGCAAATGATTTAGAAAATTATTCTTGCGTGATAAATTCTTGCTATCTTTCAAATAAATCTGATTTTCCAAAAGAAAAATACGAAAAAATCCGTTCAGAAATTATAAAATCTTCTGAAAATCAAAAAACCGAAGGAATTATCACGCAAAATTACGCGCCAAAAGACGACAACAACATTCAAAAAGGCGAGCGGGTTTTTTACACTCACGAAAATGCGCTTTTAATCGACACTTACAGAAATTTAATTGATGATTTTGTTCAAGAAGAGAGCTTAAAAAAATATTTTCTTGCTCCGCTGATTACAGAAGCGTCGGTTCACGTGAATACAAGCGGAGTTTTTAAAGGATTTTACAAAGACAAAAACACAGGAATCGGCTGTTTTGGCGCTGCTGGAAAAAACGCGCTTACGCGAATTTTTGGAAAAATTGAACTAAAAGAGCCGGTTTTCAGCAATTTTCAAAGCGGCTTGCAGATTTTTCAAGAAGACGCGGTTGAGCTTTCACAGGAATTAAAAAATCTTGATGTCGCATATCTTGATCCGCCTTACAATCAGCATCCTTACGGCTCAAATTATTTTATGCTGAACTTGATTTTAAAAAATCGTCTTGATGTTCCTGTAAGCAAAGTCAGCGGAATCACGCAGGATTGGAACCGTTCAGATTTTAACAAGCCAAAGTTTGCGTTGAAATCAATGGAAGAAATTGTAAAAAATCTTGACACAAAATTTGCGATAATTTCCTACAATTCCGAAGGTTTCATAACGTTTGATGAAATGAAGTCGATGCTCGAAAAATACGGAAAAGTTAAAACTGTGGAAATCGAATACAACACTTTCCGCGGAAGCCGCAATTTACGAAGCAGAAATATTTATGTTTCAGAATATTTGTTTGTCTTGGAAAAATAAAATCAAATTTTTATCTTGGAGAATAAAATGAGTCAGCACGACAGTTTAAGAGAAAGAACCGAGCAACATAAGCCAAAAAATTCAAAATCAAAAGAAGATGACAAAGATGTTTACAAAGCAATGTATAAAGTTGTTGATTATTTAACTACAAAAGCTGAATTCCAGAAGTTCTTTAAAGATGATTACGTTTTGGATTTCAGGCATGATATTGAAGTAAAATATATGATTGATTTTATAAAGCGAAAAAGAGTTCGCAGGGAATTTAATTATGAATTTGCTGATAGAACAATAATTCCAGATGGAGGAATTTTGTATTTGCTGAATAAAAGGACAAACGAAAAATTTCCTTTAGTAATTGCAGAAATTAAAAGGCAAGGAACAAACAAAGAACGTCTTGCAGAAGGAAAATCAAAGCAAGCGACAGGAAATGCGATTGAAAGGCTTGGAAAAAATTTAATCGGAATTAGAGCAATGATGAATTACGAAGAAATTACGCCTTTTGTTTGCTTTGGCTGGGGTTGTGATTTCGCATTAAATACAGAAGAAACAGGAACAGTCCGTTCAAAAGTTGTAATGATGAATGAATTTTACGATTTAAATAAAATTTACATTTTTAAGCGAGACGGAAGCTCGGATGTTAATTCTTTTGCTCCAGTTTCTATGTTTTTTAGAGAAGAACGCTGGTCGGTAGATGAAATGTTCAATATAATGAAAGAAATTGCAGAAACTTCTTTTCGATATTATTTGTATTGAAAATCTTTTGAACAGACGCAATTTTGGGTTAAAGTAATTCTTTTGTTTCGCAGATTATATGATTAAAACTTATTCTAGCAAAATTGTCATTTTTCAAAGGATTTTAACACCGAATTTTGTCATTTTTCAAAGGATTTTTAATCTGATATCATAAATTTTCTTTAATTTTGATTATATCAATAACACCAGATTTTTACTAATCTAATCGTAAAAAGTGGTTTTGACCTTGTTCAAGCATCATGTTTTTTAGATTTATTTTAGATTTAGACTCTCGAAATTTTTAGATTGAGCTTGTCAAAATCTTTAGATTGAGCCTGTCGAAATCACCAACGTTTAGGAGAAAAAAAATGGACAAACGATTACTTACGATTCAAGACATTTCTTGTGTGGGACAATGTTCCCTTACAGTTGCACTTCCGATTATTTCGTCTTGCGGAATAGAAACTGCAATTTTACCAAGCAGCGTTCTTTCAAATCACACCGGAAAAGGATTTTCGGCTTGGACTTTTTGCGACTTAACGCAAGAAATGCCAAAAATCTTAAATCAGTGGCTTAAAGAAAAAATTGATTTTGATGCGTTTTACACAGGTTACGTAAGCGAGGCACAGATTCCGTACATTTTGGAAATTATGGAAAAAACTGCCCGTCCAAACGCTTTGCGAATTGTTGATCCTGCAATGGCGGACAACGGAAAACTTTACGCAGGATTTGCAGACGATTTTCCTAGTAAAATGACAAACTTGTGCAAAGGTGCAGATTTTATTTTGCCAAACTTAACAGAAGCGTCGCTTTTGCTTGGAATTCCGTACGTTGGTGAAAATTACGACAAAACTTACATCGAAAAAGTTATGAAAGATTTACATAAACTTGGCGCAAAAAACGTGCTTTTAACTGGCGTGAGTTTTGAAAAAGAAAAGCTTGGCGTTGCTTTTTATAATGGAGCAGATTTTGATTATTATTTTACAGAACGCTTAAACGCAAGTATGCACGGAACTGGCGATGTTTACGCAAGTGCGTTTACAGGAAGTCTTCTTCGCGGAAAAAGTGCAATAAAAGCAGCTTCCATTGCGGCGGACTTTGTAGTTGAATCTATGAAACAAACTCTTGGCGACGAAACGCATTTTTACGGCGTTAAGTTTGAAAAGGCGATTCCTTATTTAGTTGACGCATTAAAATAAAACTTTTTTATAAAACTCAACATCTTCTAAAAAATTATCTCTTATGCTATATTAAATTTTAATAGCCATAATTTCGACTT
>CAZLXK010000025.1:0-18111 GCA_964563305.1 uncultured Treponema sp. | reverse complement strand
AGATTTGCTTACTATATAAAATCTAAAAGATAATGTCAAGCAAAATTAACTTAACGCAATTTATCAAAATCCGCAAATCAAAAATTAAAATTAAGACGCGTGTCTAAATGAACGGTCAGTTAAAATTCTTGCAGTTACAAGTCCGAGCGGAAGTGAAAATGCAATCAGAATTGCTGCAGAAAGCCAAGAAGCCGACTCTGAAAGCGACATAATTCCAAGATTATAAATTCCTTTGTAAAAATAAAGTCCCGGAACCATAATCACAATAGAAGGAACTGTAATTGAAATTCGCGGATAACCAATTTTTCTTTTTAAGAGTGATGCTAAAAGTCCTGCCGTAAATGCTCCACAAAACGCTGCAACTGCCGGCGGAAAATTAAATAAATCCACAAGTTCAAGACGCAAAGTATTTGCAAGCGAACCAATGCAAGAAGCTGTTGCTGCAAGTTTTACTGGGCTGTTAAACATTATGGAAAATCCAAAAACTCCAAAGAAACTCGCAATCAGTCTAAAAATAATTTTTTGCCAAAGTTCAAGTTCAATCACTTCAAAATCAACTGGTTTTAAGTTTAGAATTAAAGCCATAACCCAAGCCGAAAGTGTCGCAACTAAAATAATAATTATTGCGTAAGTTAAGCGTTCAATTCCTGACCGTAAGTCGAGTTTTGCAAGGTCGATTCCAGAAGTTATAAACGGAAATCCTGGAATAATAAAAAGCATTGCACAAATGTATCCAGACTGATGAACATCGCTTATGTTAAACAAAATGTGAAAAATTCTAAAAAGAATTGCGTACGAAAAACACGCTGCAGAAACAGAAATTGCCACGTTCATAAAAAGCGTATATTTTCGCCTTAAAAGTGCATTACGAACCATATTTCCAATTCCTGCACCAATAAACGCTAAAAGCATTTCCCAAATTCCGCCGCCTAAAAGAAAAGTAAATCCGCAACAAGCTACTGCCGAAGCCAAACCTAAAATCAAAATAGAATATTGAGAACTTATTTTTCCAAAATCATCAAGTTTTTTATGAAAATCGGCGCAAGTCATATTTGAACGTTCTTTTGAAAAAGTTTTTACGAATTTTTCTAAAGCGTAAAGTTTGTAAGTGTTTACGCCAGTGTTGCTTAAACTTAATGTTTGCGAGAGACTTTTTGTTCCGTCAAAACAGTTAAAAGAAATTGACATAAGTCCAATGTCAAATGAACAAACAACGCCTAAAGATTTTGAAATTCGGTTTAGTGAACTTCTCACGCGCCAAGCTCCAGTTCCGCAAGAAAGAAGTTCAAGTCCAAGTCGTCCAATCATTGCAGCTTTTGAAACAAGACTTGCCTCGCTGATTAAAACGTTTGCATCATTTTGAGCGTAATTTTTCCAAGGAATTTGCATATGATTGCTTTCTGAATGTTTTTTCATAATTTGATTATACAAATTTTTGCTGATTTTGCGACAGTACTCGTCATTTTGAGGCAACTCTGAAGAATCGGTTTGTAAGAAAAAGGACTTTAGTATTTAGAAGTTATGTAAGGAGAGATTGTTTAATGAAATTTATCAAACATAAAATATCTAATTGCAGTTTTTTGAAAAGATAGATTTGCATTTAAAGTGTTCGTATTACAACAATTCGATTTTGATTGTACATTTTTGTTGTAAGAATAACGAATGGAATTTCTAGGCAATATGAATCACCATAATCAAAAACTGGAATAGAATAATTTTGTCCGCCAGTTCCTTCAAAATAGGCAATTTCTATTGAAGGAATTATATTTTTGCCAATTAAAACTCGACATTTTGCGGAAGATAAAAGTGCTCTAATAATTGCTTGACTTTCTTCATCTTCAGAATTAATTTCATCAGAAAAATCAGAATTATTGTTATCTATCAAAAACGGAATGTAGCATTTTTTGCCAGAAACTTTTGGCAAATAAGATTTTTCGGTTTCGTCAGTAGTTTTCGGATCAATTTCAAAAGAAAATTCTGCACCAACTTCCAAATCTGTATTTATAGGATTAATTTTTGCTGATTTTGGAAGATTTTTTAAAGATTCATCATCAAAATTATTAAGTTCGCCTTCAAAATTTTTAAAAATTTCATCTGGATTTTCGTCTGACATTGCAAACAAAACTTTAGAAAGCGTCGCCTTGTAATAAAGTTTATACTTTCCGTTTTTGTAAGAAATTGATTGAACGTAATCTACGCAAGAAGTAAAAAAAACTGAAGTTAAAACTAAACAAAATAAGATAAAATTTTTCTTCATTAAAACTCCTTGCAAATTTGCAAAAAAAATTGTTAGTTTTATGCAACTTTATTTATATAGATTCTTGTAAATGCTCAGTTAGAGTTCATTCAAGAATCTCGGTGAACGTTTTTGCGTAAATTTAAATAATTAGAAGAAGCTTTCACTTAGAAGAAGTCTTTAAATTTTAAGAAATTCAAAAACTTCTTCTAAATTTTATTTTTAATAAGTTCCGTTTATAACGTTTATGCGACCGTCAGTTTCTGGAGTAACAGTTCCAAGTTTTTTTGCGTATTCAATAAAAGCGTCACTTAAAATTGTTGAAGTGTTAAAAGTGTCAACTGAATTCTTAAACACAACATATCCGTCGCCACCGCCAGCCATATAATTGTGAGTTACAATTTTATAATATTTATTTGGATCAATATCTTTACCGTCAATTTTTATATCGCTTACAGTTCCGTTTCCTTCATCATCATAAGTAATTGTAAATCGACATTCTTTTGAAACTTGAGGAAACGCTCCAGCTCCTTGTTTAATACTTCCAATAAAATTGAAAAGTTCAAGAACATCAGTTCCTTTTAGCGTAATTACGTAAATATAATTTTCAAAAGGAAGCATTGTTAAAATATCTTCGCGAGTAACATTTCCTTGAGGAAGCGAATATCTAATTCCGCCACCATTTGTAATTGCAAAATCAGCGTCAGAACCAATCCGTTTTACAAAAGCAACCATTGAATCGCAAAGTAAATCTCCGCTTGGCATTTCTTTGTAGCGAGTAAGTTTTGGACCAAATTCAAATTCCGCAGTTGTTTGCATTACAACTTCTTTTAGTGACGCTTGAGCTTCTTCTTCGTAAGGTTTTAAAAGTTCGCTTATTTCAGAATCCGCAGAAAAAAGTTCAGAAGAAATTTCTTGTGGCGTCCAAGAAAAATCAGTAAGTTTTTTATCTTCAAAAGTTAAAATTGCAGTTCCAACATATTTAGTTTTTTCATTTGCACTTACGATTGGAGTTCCGTTTACAAATTTTGGTTCAGCAAAATAAGAATGAGAATGTCCGTCAATTATTAAATCGATTCCTGGAACTTTTTGGGCAACTTTGATTGAAGTATTGTGTTTTTCAGTTTCTTGAATGTCGCCAAGATGACCAAGCAAAATTATAAAATCACATTTTTCTTTTTTGCGTAAAGTTTTAACCATTTGTTTTGCAGTTTTAATTTCATCAAGGAATTTTAATTTTGGATCTGGACTTGCGATTGTTAAAGTTCTAAGCGTTGTTAAACCAAAAATTCCAACTTTTATTCCATCAAATTCTTTAATGATGTAAGGTTGACCTAAATAATTTTTGCCGTTTTTGATATTTGCACTTAACCAAGGAAATTCTGATTTTTGCATTTGTTCAGCGATAACTTGCGAATTATTGTCAAATTCGTGATTTCCAAAAGTCATTGCGTCATAAGCCATCTTGTTGTAAGAAAAAATGTCTGGTTCAGCAAGAAACATATTTGAAAGTGCAGTGCCTGTGTTAATGTCGCCCGCGTCAAGAAGCAAAACGTTTTTATATTCAGAGCGAATCTGTTTTACATAACTTGCTTCGTATTCAAGTCCGCCTTTGTTGTCTGAAGTTGGCAAAACTTGTCCGTGATGATCATTTGTGTGCAAAACAACAATTTGACTTGTTTCTGCAAACAATGGAATAAATGCTGCAAAAGTAAACGCTAAAGCAGCAAACAAAACCTTAAACTTTTTCATATTTCCCTCCAAAGGATTTTTCTGAAGTTTGAAAATGATTTTATGTATTAAAATTTTAGTTTAAATATAAAAAATGCACGGAAGCAAGGTTATGCCTTAAAAAACAATCTGCACAAACGAAGTGCAAAAGCCGTTTTTTAAGGCAGGGTTCTTGCTGGGAGTGCATTTTTTATATTTAATTTTTATTCAGCACAATAACTTTTAACTTTTTCAAGACTTCAATAAATCATTTTAAAATACAAAATCTTAAATTGCAAATCTAAACGTAAAATCAAAAAACATTTTATCAAACGCAAAAATTTATTCAAAACGCCAAGTTTATGATAAAATGTTATTTTGATTCAGTGGTTGTGCTTCGACTTTGCGGAAACTTTTATGGACAAAATTTTAAAGTGAAAAAAATTGCGATGGTTTGAGCCTGTCGAAATCACAAAACTTAAACTATATTTGAACTTACGAGAAATTATGGACAAAATCTTAAAAGAAAAATTGATTTTTTTAGCGAATAAATATGAAACCTCTGAGTTTTTGCAAAAAGATCCTTCGCGTTTTATGCACGAATTTTCAAATCCGCGTGAACAAGAAATTGTCGCTTTTATTGCAGCGAACTTGTCTTTTGGAAGGCGAGAACAAATTCTTTTGCATATCGAAATGATTTTGAATGATTTTAAGACAAAAAATCTTTTGCCGAGCGAGTGGATTTTAACTGAAAATTATAAAACTTTTTTTACGCAAAAAAATAAATCTTTTTACAGAATGTTTGCGCATAACGATATGATTTTGTTTTTTGATGGGCTTAAAAAAATTCTTGAAGAAAATGAAACTTTTGGAAATTACGTAAAAAATCAACTTGAAAAAAGCGGGCGGTTTTCTGAAGAAATCGAACACTTCGGCGAGCAAAGCGTGCAGTTTAACAAAGAAAGTTCGCGGTTTGATGAACAAAATAGGCAAGTTTTTGAAAAAAGCGGGCGGTTTTGTGAAAAAAATTATCCTTGTAAAATAATCGCTAGTGATTTTGACTCAAAATGCAAGTTAATTCCGCACACAAAGCAAAGTGCCGACAAACGAATAAATATGTTTTTGAGATGGATGGTAAGGAAAAATTCTCCAGTCGATTTAGGATTGTGGAGTTCTTGGTTTAGTCAAAAAAATCTTTTAATGCCTTTGGATACTCACGTAATGCAACAATCCACAAAATTAGGTTTGATTTCGCCAAGTAAATCTGGAAAAGTTTTAAATGCAAACCTTAAAACTGCAATTTCTTTAACAGAAAAATTAAAAGAAGTTTTTCCAGACGATCCTGTAAAAGCAGATTTTGCTCTTTTTGGCTACGGCATCTCGACATCCTGTCGATGACAAGAATTTTTGCGAAGCAAAAATTCTCAGAGTCTTATGTGATTTACGGCGACCTGCTAGAAACTTCGTTGCAAATACCTTGTCGCCATCTTAAACTTTACGGTTCGTTTTCTAAGTAACGTGTGCTAAGTGGATAGTTCGCTCGTCATATTTAGCAAAGCGAAATATCTTAATCCTCTGTGCTAAGTGGCGTGTCTTTTAAGATTAAATATCTTGAAGCGTAATTTGCGTAATAATCGTCGTCGGTTAAAGTGTAAGTTGCAATGTTTCTTAGCAAAGTGTCGGCATCTAAAATATTTCCATTTTTCGCAATAGATTTTGTTTTGTATTCTCGAATTCCGCTAAGTGCATTTCCTCGCGGATAAATTTTTAAGTTAAAATCATCGTCCCAAATCAAATCTTCTTTAAAATTTTCGCTTATGCTACATTTTATAAAAGCAATGTTGTCCCAATTTTTTTCTGATTCGCTTGAACCTTTGCCCGCAGTTCTGCAAACGTAAAGTAAAGCACGTTTTCGTTTTTCGCCAGTAAATTTACATTCTGAAAAAATAAATCCTTTTTTGTTTGCAAGTGCTAAACTTTTTACAGCAAATCCGTTGTGATCTCCACGATTATCTTGTTTTACAAAAATTTCGCAGTTTTCAAATAAAGCAGTGTCGCAGTCCCCATAAATTACATCAACATCGCCGTCAAAATAACAATTTTTGAACCAAGAAAAACCTTTTACATAAAGCGTATTTTGTCTGCTTTCAAAATGCATATTTTCACAAACAAGTGCACCTTTGTCGTTGCACCAAGCAAGAGCTTCTGCACTGTCGTTAAGAGTTTTTGGTTCGTCGCAAGTTTTATTATGAGTGTTGATTATAGAAAAATTTTTAAAAATAACCGAAGTTGCGTTAGGACCAATGTCAAAAATCGCTCTGTTTTCTACTCCGTGATTAAAAAATTCACAATTTTCTGCTTGAATAGTTGTTGCACTTGGAGAATTTGAATTTGCTTCCATAATTAAAGGATTTCGCAAATTCCAGCGGATAATTTCTTTGTAAGAACCTGCTTCTAGCAAAATGTGAACAGGCGTTTCCTTTGAAACCGCTCCAGTGTTTACCATTTCTTTAATTTTTTTTAAAGCGGAATTTATTGCAGCGGGAGTTTTTGAATTTACTTTCAATTCTAACATTGTGCCGATTATATCAAATTTTGAAATCTAGGAAAACCACCGAAAACGTTTTGTTTTAATTTTGATTGGTGATTGAGGCACTCTCAATCACTTTACATAAATTTTACTTTTTTCTCACTTAAAATTAACATATACTAGCATTTACAAAATATTTTGGAGAATTTTTCATGATTTGGACTGTGTTTGTAGGAATTTTGAATTTTATTGGTGCATTGTCGCTGCTTTTGTTTGGAATGGAAATGCTTAGCACGGGAATTCAAAAAGGTGCTGGCAATAGTTTACAAAAACTTTTAGGTTTAATTAGCGGAAACAGATTTACCGCCGTTTTAACTGGACTTAGCGTAACTGCTTTAATTCAATCTTCTGGCGCAACAACAGTTATGGTTGTGAGTTTTGTGAATGCGGACATTATAAGTTTAACACAGGCGATTGGAATCATTTTTGGTGCAAATATTGGAACAACAGTTACCGCTTGGATTGTTTCGCTTTTTGGATTTTCGTTTAGCATTAGTGCCGCCGCTATTCCTTTGTTTGGAATTGGTTTTCTTTTAAGATATTTGAAAAAGTATAAAATTCATAACTTTGCAAATGTTTTTATGGGTTTTGCACTTTTGTTTTTAGGTTTAGGACTTTTAAGCGAAAGTTTAAAATTAAGTCCTTCGTCAATGCAATTTATTCAGAAATTTGATGATTTAGGATTTTTAGGAATTTTGATTGGCGTTTTGGTTGGTGCAGTTGTTACAGCGTTAATTCATTCTTCTTCGGCAACTTCAGCAATCGTTTTAACTATGGCTTACAATGGTTCGCTTTCTTGGAAACTTTCCGCCGCAATAGTTTTAGGAAGCAACATTGGTTCTACAGTTGACGCAATTCTTTCAGCGATAAATGCTTCAACAAACGCAAAAAGAGCCGCCGCTGTTCACTTAGGATTTAATTTAATCGGCACAGTTTTAGCACTTTGTGTTTTTAATCCTTTCCTAAAACTTGTAGATTTTATAGTTCCGGGAACTCCGCAAGAAAATATCACAAATCATATTGCAATGCTTCACACAATGTTTAATATTTGTGCAACAATTATTTTCCTTCCGTTTGTAAATCAAATTGCAAAACTTGTTACTTGGCTTATAAAAGACAAACCTCAAAAAGACAATTCACATTACGTTTTTCCAATCATTATGCCACACAATTATATGAACGCAGAACTTTATTCTTTCCAAATCGAAAAAGAAATTACAAGAATGGCAAGTCGCGATTTAGATATGTTTGATGAAATTTACACTTGCCTTAGTAAAAAAGATTCTGAAATCGCAAAGCAAACTTTAGAAAAACTTACGGCACAAAAAACTTATGTTGGCGAAATGCAAGAAGCAATTTTAGATTTTTTGGCAAAAGCGTCGCGTCTTCCTACAACAAATCAAAAAACTCGAGATAAATTTTATAAAATGATGAATCTTGTGGAAATTTTAGATTCTTTGGGCGATGAATGTTGTTCGATTATGAAATCAACTGAAAAATATTTAGGAAGCAAATCTTTTGAAGAAAATTCAAATTCTTATAAGGAAATTGTGGATTATTTAGAAAGCGTTCATACTTTCTTTGAACTTGCAATGCAGCATTTTGTGATTGGCGGAACTGATTCTAAAGAAAAATTTAATAGTGCTGATTTTGAAGATCAAATTGATAAAAAGAAAAAGCAACTTAAAAAACTTTCTCGTCACAGAATTGAAGCTGGAAAAGATGTAAAAGTTGAACTTAATTACATTGATATGGTTCGTCGCATTGAAAAAGCCGGTGATTGCATTTTTGCCTTAACGCAGAATTTTTAGTATAACAAAAATTATTTGCCAATAAAAACTTTTCTCAGTAAATTTAAAGTATTAACTTTTTTAATTGATTGTTGTTTCTTTAATAAAACGACGCAGATTTTTTTGCAGAACTTAAAATCAACTTAAGAGTAAAAAAAGCACTTCCAGCGAGAACACTGCTTTGAAAAACGGTTTCCGTACTGCGTTTGTGCAGATTGTTTTTCAAAGCAGCGACCTTTAGGTCGGTTAAACCTCGCTTCCGTGCATTTTTTTTATTCTTGAAAAAACAATTTGATATTTATTTAGAAAAATCAAAAACAAAAATGGACTAAAAAATTGAAAACAGACGAGTTTTTAACTGATGATGAATTGAATAAACAAAATATGGAAGATGAAAACTTAACAAAAGATTCTTCCGAACTTATGCTAATAAAAGATGTAGCAAATTTGTCTGATAAAGTTGACATCAATAATTTTTACAAAATGGCATTTGAATATCAAAAAATTATGATGATTTATGAAAGTGCCATTAAACAACTTGAAACAAAACTTGAAATTTTAAATAAAGAAAACAAAGTAAACGGTCGGCGAAATCCAATCGAAACTATAAAATCACGCTTAAAATCTCCAGAAAGCATTGCCGGTAAACTCGAAAAAAAACATCTTCCAATCACTTTTGAATCAATGATTAACAATTTAAATGATATTGCGGGAATTCGTGTAATTTGTCCTTACATTTCTGATATTTATAAAGTGCGCGATGTTTTGCTAAAGCAACCAGATATTAAACTTGTAAAGCAAAATGATTATATTGAAAATCCAAAAGATTCGGGCTACAGAAGTTTACATATTATTGTAGAAACTCCAGTTTATCTTTCACAATCTGCACACAATGTTAAAGTTGAAATTCAAATGCGAACTATTGCTATGGATTTTTGGGCAAGTTTGGAACACGAACTTCACTATAAAACTAGCACAAAAGTTCCAGAAAGTGTGCGCCGAGAACTTCATCGTGTTGCAGAAACAATCGCCATGACTGATAGAGAAATGGAAGAAATCGCAATAGAATTGCAGTCTTTGGACTAATTTTTCAAAAATCACCATAAAATTCTACAAAATTCCTTTTTTTACATCAAAAATCCTCAAAAAAAGCGTAAAATTAGTGAAAAATTATATTTTTTTTGTTGTTAATAAAGAAAAGTGAATTTATAATTATAAGTCCGAGTAAAATTTAAAATATAAAAAGGAGTAGAGAAAATGAAAAAAATTTTGCTTTCAACAATGATATTTGTGGCAGCTGCATTATCATTGGTTTCTTGTTCAAAAAAATCTTCTTCGGGATCATCTGCAAGAAGTGCTGGAACAGAAAAAATCCGTGTTGCAATGGTTACTGACTCAGGAGACATTACAGATCAGTCATTTAACCAAACAACTTATACAGCAGCAAGAGCTTATTGTGAACAACATAGTCTTGATTTTACTTATTACAAACCTGCAGGCGATTCTACAGCGGATCGTGTTGCATCAATCGATGCCGCTGTTCAAGATGGATTTACTGTAATTGTTTTACCAGGATTCCTTTTTGCTGAACCAATCGTAGAAACTTCTGAAATTTATAAAGATGTTTTGTTTATTGGACTTGATGTTAGCGAAGGCGATCTTCTTTCTAGTGCGGCAGCTCACGGAAATACAAATTATAAACTTCCTTCAAATGTATTCTGTGCGGTTTATGATGAAGAAATTTCTGGATTTATGGCAGGTTATGCGGCTGTAAAAGAAGGCTACAGACACTTAGGATTCTTGGGCGGAATGGCAGTTCCTGCAGTTATTAAATTTGGTTATGGTTATGTTCAAGGAATTGACAGAGCAGCAGAAGAACTTGGAATTACTGATCAAGTTACAGTTGAATATGTTTACGGCGGTCAGTTCTATGGTGATCAGCAAATTAAAGCAACAATGGACGTTTGGTATCAAAATCGTGGCGTTGAAGTTGTATTTACTTGCGGTGGCGGAATTTGGCAGTCAGCAGCAGACGCAGCAAAAGATGCAAATGGTAAAGTTATTGGTGTAGATACAGATCAGTCAGCACAAATCAACTCTTACAAAGCAGATATGTGTGTAACATCAGCAACAAAAGGTTTGGGAGCAACTGTTATGGCTTGTCTTTCAGCAATCGAAAATGGAAGATGGTCAGAATATTCTGGAAAAGTTGAATCGCTCGGACTTGTTTCACCAACAAACCCTGAATTGAATTATGTTCAACTTCCAATGGACACTTGGTCTATGAAAAACTTTACAGTTGAAGATTATAAACAACTTGTTGCAGATATTTACAATGGCGAAATTGTTATAAGTGATGTTATTGATAGAGATCCAGACGTAAAAATCACATTTAACAAATATCCAAATATTAAATAACTAACAATAAATTTAAATAAAAGGTCATTGTCTGTGATATAATTCTATAAGGCAATGACCTATTTTTATCTACAAGTAAGTCATAAAAAGCTGATTTCAATAAAATATTTTGCTTAAAAGTTTCAGTTAAAAATGATTTATAAAAAGGACAAAACCGTGAATGATGAATATGTAATAGAAATGCTGCATATTACCAAAAGATTCCCTGGTATTATCGCAAATGACGATATAACTTTGCAGCTTAAAAAAGGTGAAATTCATGCGTTGCTTGGAGAAAATGGTGCTGGAAAATCTACTTTGATGAGCGTTTTGTTTGGTCTTTATCAGCCAGAAGAAGGCGAGATTCGAAAAAACGGCAAACCTGTAAAAATCAACGATCCAAACGATGCAACGGCTTTGGGAATTGGAATGGTGCATCAACATTTTAAACTTGTTGAAGTATTTACAGTTCTCGATAATATTATTCTTGGAACAGAACCAACTAAAAATGGATTTGTAGACAGAAAGTTAGCACGAAAAAAAATTCTTGAACTCAGCGAAAGATATGGATTGGCGGTAGATCCAGATGCAAAAATCGAAGATATTACAGTTGGAATGCAACAACGTGTTGAAATCTTAAAAATGCTTTACCGCGAAAATGAAATTCTTATTTTTGATGAACCTACAGCAGTTTTAACTCCGCAAGAAATTGATGAACTTATGCAAATTATGAAAAATCTTACCGCAGAAGGCAAATCAATTCTTTTTATTACACATAAATTAAATGAAATTATGATTGCTGCGGACAGATGTTCTGTTCTTAGAAAAGGTAAATATATCGGAACTGTAAATATTAACGAAACCACGCCAGAAGAACTTAGTAGAATGATGGTTGGTCGTCCAGTTGAATTTAAAGTTGCAAAAGACGAAGCAAAAGAAGGCGATGTAGTTTTAAGCATTCAAAATCTTTGCGTTAAGAGCAAGATTCACGATAATTTGGCAGTTAAAAACGTAAGTTTCGACGTAAAAGCGGGCGAAATTGTTTGTATTGCCGGAATTGACGGAAACGGTCAGTCAGAATTTATTCAAGGACTTACTGGACTCGAAAAACTTGCTCCTTCAGATAAAGAAACTAAAATCTTACTTGGTGGCGTTGATATTACAAATAAATCAATCCGCGAAAAAAGTAAACTTGGCATGAGTCACATTCCAGAAGATCGTCATAAGCACGGACTTGTTCTTGATTACAATCTTGAACAAAATGAAGTTTTACAGCGTTATTGGCAAAAACAATTTGAAAAAGTCGGTTTTATAAAAAATAAAGCCGTTACTGATTACGCAAAAGTTTTAATCAATGAATTTGACGTTCGAAGTGGACAAGGAAATAAAACGATTGTTAGAGCAATGTCTGGAGGAAATCAGCAAAAAGCAATTATTGCTCGCGAATTGGATAAACCTCATAAACTTTTAATTGCTGTTCAGCCTACTCGAGGTCTTGATGTTGGTGCGATTGAATATATTCACAAACAAATTGTTGCAGATAGAGATAACGGAGCGGCGGTTCTTTTAGTTTCTTATGAACTTGATGAAGTTATGAATTTGAGCGACAGAATTCTTGTTATGTTTGAAGGCGAAATTGTTGGTGAACTTGATCCTAAAAAGACTTCTGTTGAAGAACTTGGTCTTTATATGGCTGGTGCAAAACGAGACAACTTGAGTTTGTAAGAGGAGTTTGTAATGGGAAAAGAAAAATTTAGTTTTAGGAAAATATTTCAATCCAATGGTTTTAAGTCAATTTTTGCAGCGGTTCTTTGTGCTTTGATTGGAATTTTTGTTGGATACATTATTCTTTTAATAATCAATGCTCCAAACGCTTCTAAAGCAATGAGTACAATCTTAAAAAGTTATATGTATTACACAGTTCCTGTAAGACGATTGCAGTATTTTGGTAATGTTCTTGTAAAAACAGTTCCGCTTGTTCTTTGTGCACTTTCAGTTTTGTTTGCTTACAAATCAGGATTGTTTAATATTGGTGTTGGCGGACAATATTGTCTTGGAATTGGAATTACACTTTTGTGTGCTTTAGCTTGGCAGTTGCCTTGGTATCTTTGCATTTTGATTTCTGTAATTGCAGCGGCAGTTTGGGGAGCAATTAGTGGTGCCTTAAAAGCATTTTTTAACATCAACGAAGTTATTGCTTGTATTATGATGAACTGGATTGGACTTTATCTTGTAAACATTATAATTACAAATGAAAAAATTATGGACATTACAAAGTCAGAAACTCATCCAATTCCAAGTGCAGCAATTCTTCCAAAACTTGGGCTTGATCGTCTTTTTGGCGGAAACAGATATGTAAGTATTGCAATTCCTTTAACAATTATTGTTGCAATTATTATTTTGATTATTTTGAATAGAACAACTTTTGGTTATGAATTAAAAGCAACTGGACTTAACAAAAACGCAGCAAAATACGCTGGAATGAAAAGCAAAGCAAATATCATTATTACAATGGCTATTGCTGGAGCACTTGCGGGGCTTGCATCTTCTTTGTTCTATTTAACTGATATGGAACATTATAAAATAAGTTCTACAGTTCCAGGAATGGGATTTAGCGGAATTGCTGTTGCGTTCTTAGGCGGACTTAATCCGATTGGTGTAATTTTCGCAGGATATTTTATTCAGCACATTACATTTGGCGGAAGTTTAATCGATATGAAATTTTATAATCCACAAATTGCAGATTTAATTTCATCAATAATTATTTATACTTGTGCATTTGTTTTATTCTTTAAAGATGTTATGACTAGAATTGCAGCGAAAAAAAGTTCAGATCAAACAAATGTAAACGATGACTCTTCTGTTCAAAAAGTAGAAATTTCTAGCGATTCATCAGCAAAAATTAAAGTTAATGAATCTAGCAAAGAAATTACCGAAGGAGGCGAATAATGTTACTTGTTCAATATACACTTATTTATGCATCAGTTTTAATTATTGTTGCTCTTGGCGGTATGTTTAGTGAACGAAGCGGCGTAATCAATCTTGGTCTTGAAGGAACTATGGTTTTTGGTGCTTTAGGCGGAGCATTTGTTCTTTTTGCCTTGCCATCTGCAACAAATCCGTTTGTTGTAATTATTTTGACCTTGCTTGTAAGTGCTTTAGCTGGAATGATTTTTTCACTTTTACTGGCATTTGCTGCAATCAACTTTAAGGCCGATCAAACTTTGGTTGGAACTGCAATGAATATGCTTGCAACCGCAGCGGCGACAGTTATTGTAAAATCATTTAATATGGGACGTTCTGGAGGCACAAATCCTTCGGCAATCCTTGATTATATTGAAACTCGAAAAGCGTTTATTTTAAGAATTGGCGGATTTGAATTTAGTTGGTACACAATTATCGTAATAGTTTTGCTTGTTTGTGCTTACATTGTTTTGTATAAAACAAGATTTGGTCTTAGACTTATGGCTTGTGGTGAACATCCTCAGGCAGCAGACAGTGTTGGTATTAACGTTTACAAAATGCGGTACGCTGGCGTTTTAATTTCTGGATTCTGCGGCGGAATTGGAGGAATTATTTACGTTTCTGCAGTAAACAGTCAGTGGGACTTTATTTACGGTGTTGCTGGAGCAGGCTTTTTGGCGTTGGCAGTAATGATTTTTGGTCAATGGAAACCAATCAGAATTGCACTTGCGGCGTTAATATTTGGCGTTTTCCGTGCAGTTGCCGACACTTACACAGGATTCAACTTCTTAGTAAATCTTTTCCCTGGCGAACTTTACAAAATGTTGCCTTACATTATTTCGCTGGTTGTTCTTGCATTTACATCAAAGAAATCTCGAGCACCAAAAGCGGAAGGCGTTCCTTACGACAAAGGTTCAAGATAATTTGTACAAAGAGCTAATTTTTTAATGAATTAACAGCAACTTTGGCAATACATAAAGTCCGGTTCTTGCCGGGCTTTTTTTTGCCTAATTTATCTCTGATTTGGAGAAAAATTTTATGAAAAAAGAAAGTTTTGTTCTTAAAGGAAACGTTTTTTATTCAAACGAACAAAAAAAAATCAACTGTTTACGAAATTCGTACATTGTTTGTGTTGAAGGAATTTGCCAAGGCGTTTTTCCAATGCTTCCTCAAGAATATAAAAATTTAAAAATCTTCGATTATAAAGATCAACTTATAATTCCCGGACTTTGCGATTTGCACATTCACGCACCGCAGTTTTCGTTTCGCGGACTTGGAATGGATTTAGAACTTATGGATTGGCTTCAAAATCAAGCGTTTCCCGAAGAATCAAAATACAGCGATTTGTCTTATGCAAAAAATGCTTATAGTCAGTTTGTAAATGAACTAAAAAACGGAGCAACTACGCGAGCCGTAATTTTTGCAACGCGACATAAAAATGCGAGCCTTGAACTTATGAAACAGCTTGAAGAAAGCGGGCTAATTTCTTACGTGGGAAAAGTCAATATGGACAGAAATGCTCCTGAGCCACTTGTAGAAAAATCAGCACAAGAAAGTGCCGAGCAAACACTTGAATGGCTTTCGGAATCTTTGAGCAAGTTTAAAAAAACAAAACCAATTTTAACGCCACGATTTGTGCCTTCTTGCACGGACGAACTTTTTGCGAAACTTCAAGAAATTCAAGAAAAATATGATTTGCCAGTTCAGTCGCATCTTTCAGAAAATCCAAATGAAGTTTCTTTTGTAAAAGAATTGTGTCCTTATTCAAAATTTTATGGCGATGTTTATAACAAATTTGGAATGTTCGGAAAATCAACAAATAAAAAATCCGTAAAAACTGTAATGGCACATTGCGTTTATTCAAATGACGACGAAATAAATTTGATGAAAGAAAATGGCGTTTTTGTTGCACATTGTCCCGCTTCAAACTTAAATCTTGCGTCGGGAATTGCTCCAGTAAAAAAATATTTGCTTGGCGGACTAAATGTTGGCTTGGGAACTGATATTGCCGGCGGACATTCACCTTCAATTTTTAGAGCGATTACTGATTCGATTCAAGTTTCAAAAATGTATTGGCGTTATATTGACCAAAATTTTAAAGCCGTAAGTTTTGATGAAGCGTTTTTTATGGCGACTTTAGGTGGCGGGAAATTTTTTGGCAAAGTTGGAAGTTTTGAAAAAGGTTTTGAGCTTGACGCTTTAGTTTTGGACGATTCGGTTTTGCCACATCCGCAAGAATTAAATCTTCACGAGCGACTTGAACGTGCAGTTTATTTAGGTTTGGACGAAAAATCTTTAAGTGCAAAATTTGTCTTTGGCGAAAAAATTTTGTAAATGTTTTTTTTGGAGCCGAGTCCACTGTGCTAACCGCCCTTTCGTGTTTCCGCTAACGCTTCATTCCTACGCTTTGCTACGGAACGCTCTTCGAGCGACACTACACGGCGGGCTAGGTTTTTCTGCAAAACTGCAATTTCTCTGTTTTAACAAAAAAAAGCGAGGCTTCTTTTTAGAAACCTCGCTTTTGAATTTTCTCTGATAAAAAAAATAATTTGTTATATAAAAAAACTTGCCTTATAATATCGTCAGGGAAGTAATCTTATGAAAAAATAAAAAATATTGTTTTAATTTTATCTTTAAATTTAATCATAACTAGTTGTAAAACTCAGTTAACAGAAACAGTAGCTACAGAAACAGATGATTTTTTAACTACAGAAAGACGCACAGAACTCTCTAAAATCGCATTATTAGAAAATTACACAGTTTCAGAATCGGAACTTCTAAATGACCTAACATCTTTTTTATCAAATGTAAATGAAGATCCAAATGCAAGAGCAATAAATTATCATAGTTATAATTTTACAAAAATTGATAGTGCAAAAATTCAATATTTTCAAGATTATAATTCATTAAGTAGGTCGATAAATGAAGAAAATTATAACGACATTGAATTCTATCTTTATCAAATAAATAATGAAAATGATGACGCTTTAGGCTATGCTTTCTTAAGTAATGATAAAAGAATTGGAGAAATAATAGCGATTACAGATAGTTTGGATTTTAATACAGATATAACTGATGATACTTTTATGCAATTATTTTGTTCAAATTTTGAATCATATGTCGAAGAAACTTTAGAAATATGGAATTCTATAACAAATGAAGCTTCAAATTCAAGAAATGCTTATGCGGGAATATCTGCTTCTGGAAATTATGAATATTCACAATGGAAATATAATTATGGAAATATTTCAAATCTTTTAACAACAAAATGGAATCAAAGAGAACCTTATAACTCTGCAATAAAAGTAATAAAAGGTCAAAATTATCCAACAGGATGTGGAACAACGGCTGTTGCTCAGATTATGGCTTTTCATGAATTTCCAAAAACTTGTGATGAAACTATAAAAAATACATTAAAAAATAATTGGACTTTAGCAAATTCTTGGGATGGTACATATAATTGGAATTTATTAAAAAGTAGTAGTTATGGAGGAAATTTATCATCAAAAGGAAAAATGATGCTTGGTGCTTTGATGTATGAAAATGCAGAAGGATTAAAAGCTGAGTATTCTACAAGTAGTACAAATGTAAAATATGTAAATCATGTGCCTTTCTTAAAGAGAAAAGGCTTTTCTTGTGATTCTTTGTCAAATTATTCTTATACCAAAATAAAAAAATCCATTGATAATAATTGCCCAGTACTTATAATGGGCAATTCATTAAAGAAAATGAAAAATCACAAATTCCTTTGGTGGACTTGGGAAACGCTTGATAAATATGATGGTGGTCATATTTGGGTTATAGACGGATATTGCAATATGCAATGTACAGCGAAAAATAAAAATAATCAAAATGACACAAAAACATTCACAACAGATTATGTACATTGCAATCTAGGTTGGGGGGGGGGTGGTAGTAAAAATGGATATTATATTGACAATGTTTTTTCAGCAAATATAGGTGAAAATGCTAGTGGTGGAACAATTGAAAATATAGCATGAACAACATACGGAACCGAAAGATATTATCAATACAGTTTAAAAATTGTAACAAATATACGTCCTAAGAACTAAGAGATAAATTTATGAAAAAGATATTAGTTTTGATTTGTTTTAACTTTTTATTGTTAAGTTTAATTTCTTGCACTGAAGAATTTCAACCGGGCGTTTCGTTTGACGAAGAAAAATTTAACTTACAAAAAGAAAAATGGGAATCTCTTGGAATAAAAAACTATAGTTTTACATATTCTTTTGGTAAAGGAAGTATTTGGTTTTATGTTGTTGGAAAAGTTTCTGTAGTTGATGGAAAAGCAAATCCTGTGGTATTTGATACTGAATATAGTTATTATACTGATAAAATTGACTCTTCAAGTGAATATTATTTGGAAGATATGAATGCAGTTTTTGATGCAATATATAATAGTT
>CAZLXK010000024.1:0-18372 GCA_964563305.1 uncultured Treponema sp. | reverse complement strand
TTTTGATGTTGATAATATGCCGTGTGGTATAATAGAAACTGATGAAGAAGTTTTTGTAGGGGACAGAGTTTATTCTAAACTTGATCCAAAAAGTCTAGAAGAAATTACAAAACTTTCAAATCTTTATTACAGTGCAAATTCTAATTCTCGTGGAGTTTATTTAAATATTTTAATTGGAACAATGTCTACATGCAAATGGAACAAAGGAATTATTAAATATGGATTTGACAATTTTCCTTCAGCCTATAAAAGTCAAGTTCAAAAATGTATGAACGAATGGGAAACTGCAAGTAATAAAGCAATTGCATTTAAAAATATGGGTGATTTTAATTGGTGGAAACGAACAAAATGGACATTGCATGCATATCGCGTAATAAGAATACAAAACAAATCTCTCTCTAAGGACACATTAGGCTTGACTTCTCCTGGAACAATTGGAAATCCTTTTATGAATCTTGATATAAATCAACTAACTAACGCATCGTCATTGTTAAGACTTCAAACTTTTAGGCATGAATTAGGTCATTCTATAGGACTTCAACACGAATTTGATCGACCCGACAGAAATTCTTATGTTATTTGGTCTCCAAACAGAACTGATAATTGGGCTAGCATAAGTGTAAATGATTTTAGCAGATATTTTATTTCAAGATATGGAAAATTTGATTACAATTCGGTTATGAACTATGCTAACTATTATTGTAAGAAAAATGAAGATGGTTCTGCAGGAGATTTAATAACACTTAATGATATAGCGAATATTTCAGAAGGAGATAAAAATGCAGTTAAATTCTTATATTCGTTTTAGCAAGTTTCTTTTAGTTTTTGGTTCAACATTTTTACTTTCATGTGTTTGTAAACTAGATTCATCAGTTTATGTAAATAATAAAAATGCACAAATTTATGTTTTGAATTTTAGCGATTCAGTAATAAATTTTAGAATTGGTGAAGATTCTTTTGATGTATTTACAAATTCTGATTCTACAAGAACTTATGATTTTTTTTCTGATTATTATTCTAAAAAATGTTCTGACTGTGGAGAAGTTCATATAACAGATGGATACTTTTTTGCGTATTCTTACAATAAAGATTTTTTGTATTCACTTAGCGATTCTGACAAATTTTTTACTATAGAGAATAATCTTCAAAAAGAAACCGAAATTATCTTAGAAACTCAAAATCATGAAACTCTTTTTAAGAGTAACTTATTACAAGATGTTGAAACAAAATTTAATTGTCCTTCTGAAGTAGTTTATGGAAATTTTTCTTTGCAAGATGAAACATACTTAAAAAACGGAAAGTTTCTTTTTAATACAGAACAAGAAACTAATTCTAATGTAAAGATTATTGTTCAATGGACAAATCAAGAAAACTATGTTTTTACTTCTCCAATCTACTTAATTATCGTACCACCTCCCGAGAACAATATTATTTATTCTTCTCAAAAAGAATAATAAAATCACTCCTAAACACAAGACAAAAAGGAACTTTATCTTCTTCAGATATTGCCGCAGTAAAAAAAACTTTATGGAATTGACTAATATGAAAAAAAATCGACTAGTTATAATAATAGTTCTTATTTTTTCCTTTTTTTGTACATCTTGCATCCCAATAATTTGTAAATTTCCAAAAACATTACAGCAAATAGATGTCTATTTAGTAAATAATTCTTCTTTAACAATTCGAGTCGAAAAAAAATTTGTAGAAGCAAATGGTAATGTAAATGAAAAGTTTTCAGAAAATGATGAAATCTCTAATAATGGCGAAGAAACAATTGTGGCTTGCTTTGGTGCGGATATTTCAGGTACAGCAGATTCTCAATCTATAATTCTTAAGATTTATCAAATTGATTCAGAAGGAAACGAAACTTTAATTCACAAAGCGTGCGGTTGGCCAAAATCATGGCAAGAAAATCCGCCAGAAAATTGGACTTGTTGCTCAGAAACTTACGACAAATATGGACTTGGATTTATTGATTATGAACAAACTGAAGCGACTTGTTTTGCGTTTAATTTTGATGACGCTGAGAATTTGGAAATTCCAACTTACATAAATATTTTGATTACGATTTCTGATTCTGAAGTTAAGTGGGAGATTACGGAAATTTCTGATTAAGTTTGAACGCTGGCGGTTTGCTCGCGGAAATTTGTAGTAAGGGATTTTTCGACATTCGGACTTAAAATCTTAAAAATAATGCTTAATTCCAGTTGTTAAGCAAACATATCCGCCGTTAAAGCAACCATTTGCAACTTGACTTTTATCAATTTGACCAAAACCTTTTATACTTGCTCCGCCGCCAAATTCTACAAAGAAACCTTTTTTCTGCGTGAATAAAAATTCAAATCCGCCCGCTCCGCCAAGTTCTAAAATCAAAGGTGCCGTAAAAAAAGCGTAAGAAGAATCTCGAGACGCTCCAAATTCGCATTTCATATAACCGTAAGTTCTAAAACCAAAACCGTTTACGTTTCTTAGCGAACCAAAAATGATTTTATCGCCAAATGAAATTAACGTTCCATTTGAGTTAGGAAGATTTGAAAGATAAAGGCTTGCCATAATTTCATCGCGAATTATAAAACTGTTCTTTTGGAAAATCGGGAAAGCGAAAGTTAAACCGCCACCACTTTTTCTGCTCTGAATTAAAGCAAACGAACCGTAAGACATTTTATCTTTTGCTTGTTCAAAATTTTTTATTGGAAGTGGAATTAAATTTTCACTCGGAGCAATTAAATTATCTTCTTGATTTTGTGATGCTAAATTTTGCTCTTGAGCGAAAATCTTAAAACTTGAAAAAATCAAAATCATCAAAATAAATAAAATTTGTTTTGCCTTAGAAAAATTTTTTATAAACTTACTCATAATCGAAAATTAACAAAAATCTAAAAATCATTCAAGCAGTTAGACAATGCTAATTAAATGTGATAAATTTGTGAAAAATGTAAAAATAGTGGTTTCGATGGGACTTAACCATCGCCTACTTTATTTTTGGAGAATAAATTTTATGAAAAAAGTTTTTGTTTTTTTGTCTTTTATTTTGTTTTTTGGATTTGGCGTTTTTGCAAAAGATTATGATGTGGAATTTGAATATTCAATGCTTGTAAAAAGTGGGAAAGGTTCAAGTGGGCAAAATGTTCAGCCGATTGTAAAAGTTTTGGAAAACGAAAATGATAAAGCAGATTTTATTTTGCCAGATTTTGTGTTTGCTGAAAAAATGACAATTCATTCTTTTAAAATTGCTGATGTTGATTTTACAAAAAACGCTGACGGAAGTTTTAGTTTTTCAAAAGACAAATTTTCTTCAAGCGACGGAACTTACGAAATAAGCGGAAATAATTTAAGTGGCACAATTTCTTCTGACGGAAAAATAAATTTTAGCGTTACTTACAAAGCCGGAAAAATGCCTTTTAAGCTTAAAGTAAAATATTCTGGAAATGAAGTTTCTGAATAAAAAGCCGACTGGCTGTTTTTGTAGAAAAAGATTAAATCTATGTGATAAAATGTTTGTATGAAAAATTGACTGACACTTTTTTAATTGCACTAAGTTTTGTCTCTTGTAATCAATATGTAGAAAATCGCGGAGAAAAAACTTTTTCTGTGGAAAATATATCTCTTCATGCAGTTTATACTGGCTACGGAAAAGATAAAAATAAAAACGAAGATATTTTAGTTCATCATTATGAATCTGGGGATTTAACTACATTTATTGATTATGATAGTTTGACAGAAAATTCAAATCCTTACATTTTAAGAACTTCAACTTATGGTGCAGACGACAAATCAAATAATACAATAAAAATTGATTTAAGTTTTGAAGCACAAACAATCAGTTCAATTTTTGTGAATATTGAAACTGACGCAACAAAAACTTCAAATTTTTACATACAAACTTATCTTGGCGAAACTGCGGTGGAAAAAACCAATCTTTCGTCTGGAGAACAAACAGTTTCTTGTTATGCTGAAATTGATAAAATCACAATTTATATTGATTCTCCAAAATTTGTAAACAATGAAAAAGTAAACAGTTATTTTAAATTTAACTATTGCTTGCCGTATGCACCAGAAAGTACAAATATAATTGAAAAAACAATCACACTTACAGGAACTACAACTGATTATAACGAAACAGAAATTCAAAATTACGATTCACTTTTAACAAGTTCAGAACTAAGTTCATATTCAGACGAAAACGCAATAAAACTTAATCTTACAACAAGCGAAAATGCGAAAACTACAAACGAAAATGATATTCAACTTACTCTTGCTTATCTTGATGCTGGTGATTATAAAGACATTACAAAATTAACTTTTGAAACTACAGAAAATTCTACAAAAACTTTTTCAGCAACAATTTTAGATTCTACAATAATTTCTGCTATTAAAAAAAACGGATTATTTGTTTATGGAAATATTTCTGATGATTCTGCAAGTGCTTCAATATGTGGCTTGAAGAAAATATAAAAATCACTAAAATTCGCAATTATGGAAAAAGACTTAACGCAAGGCGGAATTTTTAAGAACTTAGTTTTATTTTCTTTGCCTTTTTTGCTTTCATATTTTTTACAAACACTTTACGGACTTGCTGATCTTTTTATAATTGGACAATTTTGTGACGTGGAAAACATTACGGCAGTTTCTACAGGCAGCCAAGTTATGCATATGCTCACAGTTATGATTGTGGGACTTGCAATGGGTTCTTCAGTTTCGATTGGAAAAGCAGTTGGAGCAAAAGATAAAAATCTCAAGAATTTGATAATCGGAAATTCAGTTATTATTTTTATTTGCGTTTCTTTAGCTCTTACAATTTTACTTTTGATTCTAAATTCTTCTATTATAAAAGCAATTTCTGTGCCAAAAGAAGCAGTCAGCGGAACTTACAAATATTTGGCGGTTTGCTTTGCTGGCATTCCGTTTATTGTTGCTTACAATGTTATTAGTTCGATTTTGCGCGGAATGGGCGATTCTAAAACTCCAATGTATTTTGTTGCGGTTGCTTGTGTTTGCAATATAATTTTGGATTTTGTTTTTATTGGATTTTTTAAACTTGAAGCACTTGGAGCCGCTTTAGGAACAATTATTTCGCAAGCAATCAGCGTTATTATTTCTCTTATTTTTCTGATTCACAAAAAAATTATTGACGATCTTAATAAATCAGATTTTAAGATTAAAAAAGATGTCGCTTGGGGAATTTTAAAGATTGGAATTCCTGTTTCTGTACAAGATGGGTTTATTCAAATTTCATTTATTATAATTACAGTTTTTGCAAATAAACGTGGATTAAATGATGCGGCGGCAGTTGGAATTGTTGAAAAAATAATTGGAATTTTGTTTTTAATTCCTTCAACTTTGCTTTCTTCAGTTTCGACTTTGTGTGCTCAAAATATTGGTGCTGGAAAAGAAGATCGTGCTAAAAAAACTTTATTTTGTTCCTGTGCGATTGCTGTAAGTTGCGGACTTTTCTTTGCGATTTTATTTCAATTTGTTGCTTCGGCGACGGTTTCGCTTTTTACAAAAAACGCAGAAGTTATAAGGCTTGGAACTCAATATTTAAAATCTTATGTTTGGGATTGTGTGGGAGCGGGAATTCATTTTTCGTTCAGCGGATATTTTTGTGCAATTTCACGTTCTGGAATTTCTTTTTTGCACAATGTGATTTCAATTTTAACTGCAAGAATTCCTTTAGCTTATTACGCTTCGGTTCATTTTAAGGACACACTTTTTCCAATGGGATTTGCAGCACCGCTCGGTTCTTTAGTTTCGGCAATTATTTGCGTGATTGCATATTTGATTTTGAATAAAAAAGCGAAAACTTGTTAATAATTTTTTGAAAAAAGGTGACAGTCTATAAAGAGCGACAAGGATGTCGCGTCGTCTTCTTGAAAGTAAAAAATTAAAAAAACCTAGCCCGCCGTGTAAGCCCGAAGTTGCCATTTATGGCAATGAGCGAATAGCGAAGGCTGGAAGGGCGGTTTTGTTTTAGATTGCCACTTGTTTAGAAAACCACCAGTTTATTTTTGCACTTGCTCCAAAAGTTTACAAAATATATCATAAAAATATGCATTATCAGTTTGCAAGAACTCGCCTTACTTTTGGTAAGGAAAATATGGAAAAATTAGAAAAGTCTAAAGTTATTGTTTTTGGACTTGGCGGCGTGGGAAGTTATGTAGTTGAAGCGTTGGTGCGTTCAGGAATTGGAGAAATTTCGATTGTTGATGATGACAAAATTTGCTTAACAAACTTAAATCGGCAACTTTACGCTTTACATTCTACAGTTGGTAAAGACAAAGTTGATGTTGCGGAAAGTCGAATTCTTGATATAAATCCAGATTGTAAGGTTAAAAAATATAAAACTTTTTTTATGCCAGAAAATTCTGCTGAATTTAATTTTTCAGAATACGATTATATTGTTGATTGTATTGACACAATCACTGGAAAAATTGAACTTGTTTGTAAAGCAAAAGAAGCGAATGTTCCGATAATTAGTTGTATGGGCGCTGGAAATAAAGTTGATCCAACAAAATTTTATGTTGCTGACATTTCTAAAACTTCAGTTTGTCCGCTTGCTCGAGTTATGCGACGTGAACTTAAAAAACGTGGAATTAAAAGATTAAAATGCGTTTTTTCTATGGAAGAAATTATTCCGCCCCACGATGAAGATTTAGAAGTAAGTTGTAAGTTTCATTGCGTTTGTCCGCCGGGAACTAAACGAAAATGTACAATTAGAAATCAAGTTCCTGGAAGTAACGCTTTTGTTCCTTCTGTTGCCGGACTTATAATTGCTGGCGAAGTTTTAAAAGATTTAACTGATTTCCATAAAACAAATCTTTTTCCAGTGGTTAAAAGTAAGACGCAAAAATCTTTGAGAAAATGAAATTTGATTTTGATTTTTGGAAACTGGCAGTTCTTTCAGTTTAGTAGCGGATTTTTTAATTAAGTTGCAAACTAGGCGGTTGTTCTTACGGATTTTAAGTTTTATGAAAAAAGCGAAAATTCTTTTGTTTAAGTTGCAATTTTGTTGCGTTAAGTGGCGGCGGGCTTTTGAAAAACGACAACTTTCTCGCATTAAGTTACAAAATCGGCGGTTTAAGTTGCGATTTTTTTTAATTCTCTGTTTGACTGCAAGTTTTTTATTTTTAAGAAATCCTCTCTTTGCACAAGTAAAACACAATCCGTGGGAACTGATTATTTATCGCTCCGAAAATTCTTTTCATATTAATAATGTCCGTTGCTTTTTAAGAATCCAAGACGAAAACGGAAATGATGTTTCAAAATCAAAAGTTAAAGCGACTTACGAATGGCTTTCAAATCCAAACGTCATAAATTACTTTGAAAAATCATATTATTTGAGTGGCGGAATGGCAGTTCATTTGAATTTGCAAAAAGGAAAATATCGCTTTTCTGTTTACACGCCAAAATCTGAACTTGCTTATTTTGTAGGAAACGCTCGACTAAAAGAATTTGAATGGCAAAGTAATATTTTTGAATACGACACAGAAAATCCCACAAAAGTAATTTTTGTTGTTCCTCAAGCAGATTCAAACGGATTTTATAGCGGAAAATGGTTTATAGATTACAAAGCACCAAAATGGTTTAAGTTTACCAAGCCAAAATTTGACTAAAATCTTATTTTTAATTTTTTTTAGTTTACAGTTAGCACGTAATTCTGAACTCGCAACAAAGTTTCGAGCGGGTAATGCAGAAGAATCTATTTACAGTTACAAAATTAACTGTCCACTATTGCAAGTGATTTTGCAACTGCTAGCAGATTGCCACGTCGTTTCACTTTTCGCAATGACACCTTAAGAGTCAAATAACAAATTCAGTCCAAAATCAAAAAAAATAACACAATATTTAAAACTTGCATTTTTGTTTATTTTGCTCGAAAATAAGAATTATCTATGAACAGAAAGTTTATTTATTCAAAAATTGCAAGAATTATGATTAGACTTACTGCCATTGTGAGCATTCCGTTTTTAATTTTATTTGGGATTCTTTCGATTGTTCACATAAAACCGAGCCCACTACTTCCACAAATTTCATTTATTGTTTTGACTTTTGCATCTTCAATTCTTTGCGTATTTGCAATAATTTTTCCCGAAAAACTTGAATTTTGCGCTTTAATAAGTTTTGGATATTCTGTTCTTCACATTTTATTTAGACCTTTTGACGTTATGAGTTTTGCTTGGCACGAATTTTTTATTTCAGCATTAATTTTACGCGGTTTTTTTTCAAGAAGAGCAAAACTTAAAATTGTAACTTTAATAATTTTTTATTTGGCGATTTTTCTTACAAACATAAGATTAGGATTTGAGCCATTTTTAAGACTTTGCGTTTATTATAGCGTTTCGGTTTTAATTTTTACTTTGGTGCGAATTTGCAACATTCAATTTTTTGAACGCAAAATTTCTGATTCAACAAGAGAATTAAATCTTGCTGATTTTGCAGATTCCGCCTTAGTTCTGAATGATTTGTCTTTACGAGATGCACAATGGTTACAAGAAATTCTAAATGGAAAACGTTATAAAGAAATAGCATCTGAAACTGGAATAAAAGAACAAACCGTAAAAAATCGACTTTCAAAAATTTATAAACTTCTCGAAGTTGGTGACCGACACGGATTTTTTAATGTTTATCAAGGATACACAATTATTTTTGATGAAAATAAAAATAAATCTAAAAACTCAAATAAATTCAAATTTTAAATATTTTCTATAAAAAATCACATAATTTACTAGCAAGTTTCGTGCCAAGTTCAGCGAAATTCAAATAAAAAAGGTACTATTTGGTACTATCAAAGCAAAACTTTTAAATAGTACCAAATAGTACCTTTTTTTTCTAAGAAATTAAAACCTTTTGTTATAAAATTAAGGTAAGAAAAACAAATTTTTAGTAAAGTTTTAAAAGTTGCATAAAATGCCGTGTTCAAAATGAAACTTTGCTTTTAAGATGTTTCAGAAATTTATTTTATCAAAAGGATAAATCGATTATGAAAAAGTCAAAATTTTTTATTTCATTTTTAATTGCAAGTATACTTTTTTACTTTGTAAGTTGTAGCAATTTAAATGTTTCTACAAATGAATCAGAAGAAAAAGAAAGTTCAAAAATTCAACTTTCCACAAATTATGGAAATGCGATTTTTGAGCAAATAAAAGCAACAAGTAATTTCCTTGAATTAGTAGATGATTATACAAATTTTTCTTCTGCAAGAAATGTAATAGATGAAAATAATGATGAAGATTTTTTAACTTTTATTTCAAGTATTTTGCCGAACGACTTGTCTCAACTAAAAAGAACAAAAAACATAAATTCAAGAAATGTTGATAATGAAAATGAAGAAGAAATTATCGAAATTACTCTTGAAAGCGAACTTAATGAACTCTGTAATGAATATCAAGAAAAAATACAAAGTCTTATGCCAGATGTAAATAAACTTGTGGAAGAAGAAAAGGCAATTATTCAAGATGATTTTTTAATACTTTCAAATGGACAAGTTTTTAGTTTAAATTCAATAGAAACAATTAGTGCTTTAGAAATCTATTCTGATATTGATAACGAAGAAAAATTGATTGAATATTCACAAAAATTAGAAAATGATATTGCAGAAATTCAAAAATATTTTGAATCAATAGAAAACGAAGCAAATAATAGAGCAATTTATTTTAATATAATAGGACTTTGTAATCCATGGTCAAATAAAACTGTATATTATAAATATGGAACAATTTCTAAAGAACATAAACTTGCAATGGAAGACGCAATGCTTACTTGGCATAATGAAATTCCCAAAATAAATTTTGTAAATATTGAGAATCAAAATGCGATTGACCAATTAGTTGCTTTAGGACTTTATAGTGTTGTTCAAATTTATGACTCAGATGAACTTGGCAAGAATACAGCTGGATTAACTTTTCCATGTGGACGAAGCATAGGAACTTTTGGGTTTTTAAAATTAAAAACTGGATTATCAGCATCAGAAGGATTAAAATCGACATGTCTTCATGAATTAGGACATTTATTAGGTTTACAACACGAACATCAACGTTATGATAGAAATAATTATATTTATGTAGAAGATGGAGTAAGTTCTTTTTCTGATTTGTGGAATATTATTATAAAAAACAAAAAAGTAGATTGTTCTACAATAATAAATAATTGCGTTATTCCAGAATATATGGGTGGCTTTGATACAAAAACTGTAAGTTTTAAAATTTTATGGAAAACTTTTTCTGTAAACGTTATATATTGGAATTCACAAAAATATAGTATATCAACAGTAGTTGGTTCATTTGATTTTGATTCAATTATGCTTTATCCAGGTTACGAAATTATTAATGATAATTTTAAAAACTCTACTTATGGAAAACCAAATAAATCTGAAACTAAATTCTTTACAATACAAAAAGGAACTTTATCTTCTTCAGATATTGCCGCAGTAAAAAAACTTTATGGAATTAACTAATATGAAAAACACACAAACTTTTATATTTTCAATTCTTCTATCAGCCTTTATTTTTGCTTTTTCAAGTTGCGTTTTAGATCCTGCTGAATATCAAGAAATTGATTTTTATGTTTTAAATGAATCATCGGCAAATATAAAAACGCGATATAAATCAATAAGCACTTCTGGGCAAATTTACAGTTCTTCGCCTAAAAAACAAGTTTCAGCAAATGCAAATAAATTTGAGGAAGTCGCTTATATTGCTTTTGATCTTTATGCAGATGTTGGTGATTATAAAAATCAAGCAATTATTTTTGAAATTTATCAAACCGATTTAGAAGGAAACGAAACTTTAATTCACAAAGCGTGCGGTTGGCCAAAATCATGGCAAGAAAATCCGCCAGAAAATTGGACTTGCTGTTCTAAAACTTACGATAAATATGGACTTGGATTTATTGATTATGAGCAAACTGGAAAAACATACTTTTGTTTTGATAACGATGACGATGGTGAATTTGAAAAAATAAAGTGGCTAAAATACTTTATTACAATTACTGATGAGGAAATCCAATGGGAAACCGAAAAGAAATTTTATCTAAAATAAGAAAAATATTTAATTTACTCACTTTATTACTCGCCTTAAATTTTGCATTTTTTACATTTGGTGCTTGTGTCCTTCAGTATCTTTCTGGCGGACCTTATAATTATCAAGGTTCATCAATTCAAACTACAGACATTTATGTTTTAAATGAATCTTCAAGTAAAATAAAACTTATAAAAAAAATCGTGAACAGCAGCGGAAATTATTTGAGCGAATATTCATATTTTCCAGAACAAGAATTTGATTTGGGCGAAGAAGCATATTTTTACAAAAATAATGTAGATTTTTATGAATTTTCTTTTTCTGATTCAGATGACACAGATGTCGCAGAAATTCCAAAGTTAGCAAATTTGTATGAAATTTATCAAGTTGATTCAGAAGGAAACGAAACTTTAATTCACAAAGCGTGCGGTTGGCCAAAATCATGGCAAGAAAATCCGCCAGAAAATTGGACTTGTTGCTCAGAAACTTACGACAAATATGGACTTGGATTTATTGATTATGAACAAACTGAAGCGACTTGTTTTGCGTTTAATTTTGATGACGCTGAGAATTTGGAAATTCCAACTTACATAAATATTTTGATTACGATTTCTGATTCTGAAGTTAAGTGGGAGATTACGGAAATTTCTGATTAAGTTTGAACGCTGGCGGCTGCTTGTGAGATATGGCGGTTTACTTCGTAAAAGTTGCATAAAATGGCGTGTTAATTCAAAAAAAATTACCTTATACTTTGAAAAACTTAAAAATTTGCTTTTTTTGCAGTGCTGTTTTTCTAAAAGAAACTTCATACTGATTTTTGAAAAAAACATTTTCTATGCAAATTCAAACATAAAAAAAAGTGATCTTGGTCATTTTTCGCTTTTTTTAGGATGACTTTGGTCACTTTTTGCAAATTCTTTGTTGCGAACTAAATAAAATTTTGTTAGGTTTGCAACAAGATTAAAAAATTATCAACAGGAGAAATCGATTATGAAAAATCAGTGAGTTTACAAAAAGTTTTAGGCTTAAGTTTGACACTAGGATTTACATTCAGCCTTATTTTGCTTGGTTGTGAAAATGAACTTGCAAATATTTCTAAAAACAGTTCAAATAATCAAGTCACAGAAACAGAAAGTCTGGAACTAGAAACAAATTATGGAAAGTTTATTGAATCAAAAATAAAACTTTTAGACAAAACTTTAGATGTTTTAGACTCATACGGATATGGAATTTCAACAGTTTCTCGAAGTGTAGCAAACATTTCTACTGAAGATTATTTTGATGAAATCGGTAAAAAACTTCCTAAAGATTTATCTTCGCTTTCAAGAAAAGTTTCAAGTAATTCAGGAAATGCAACTGAAAATCCTAACGAAACTGAAATAAGTCTTCAAGATGAACTTGATAAAATTGCGTCAGAATATACGCAAACTCTAAAAGATAATCTTCAAGATCTTACACCGCTTAACAATCTTGAGGGAATTCAAGTTATTGATGATTCTTTGCATTTAGAAAATGGAATAATTGTCCCAATCAATAGTACAGAAGGAATTGCTTTAACAGAATATCTTTTAGCATTTATAGAAACTGGCGACCAAGAACTTGCTTTAGAAAAAATCGAAAATGATTTATCAATTTTATTATCAGCATATTCTGATTATGAATAAAGTCGTGGAATTTATTTTACAAATGTTGGTGGAATTTTAGGATATGGAGCAAGATGGAATAACGGCGTAATTTATTACAGATGGGGTGATATTTATGATTCTCACAAAGAAGCTCTTATTAAAGCAATGAATGATTGGGAAGAAAAAGTAAATACAGAGTCAAAAACTTATATAAGATTTGAAGAATTAGAAGATAATGCTTGGAATAATTTTTGCTGTGTGATTGGAGCAAAACATGTGTGCATATATAAAACTGGAAAGTTAGCTAAAAAAATTGCTGGACAAACAAGTGCTTTAGGACAGCAAAATTTTATGACTTTAACTTTATCTGACACATTAAGTGGCGATGATATATATAGAACCCCAAGACATGAACTTGGACACGTTTTAGGAATGATTCACGAACATCAAAGAGCAGACAGAGATAATTACATTGAGGTGGACTATGTAGATCTTACTTGGGAAAAATTTCTTAGTAATATGAACATGAATTTTAATTTAGGAACTTTTCCTGAATATCTGGGCGGTCTTGTATGGAAAACTAAAACTATAAAACGAGGTTGGTTTGTGTTAAATATTAATTACTTGACTTGGGATAGTAAAAAAACACAAATTACAAGTCTTATAGGAGATTTCGATTTTAACTCAATAATGTTGTATTCTGATTTTAAGATAAAAAACACTACTGGAGTTACAAAATATAATAAAGAAATCTCAAAAACAGATATTGAAACTGTAAGAAATATGTACAAATAAGGAGACAAAAAAGATGAAACTAAAACGAATTTTAATTGTTTTTTCTGTTATGTTAATTTCCTTTAGTTTTTCTTCATGTACATATATTTTTGGACTTATTTTTCCCATAGACGGCATCCCATGGAATTTTGAAACGGTTTATTTTAATATAGTAAATAATTCAGATTCAGAATTCAGACTTTTAGTCGTTGGGTATGTAGGCAATGGAGATTATTCTTATGAAAATGTTTCTTTAGAAAATATGGAAAAAATTGCATCTAATGAAAATTCTTTTACAGGGATTATGCGAAGTAAAAACGATAAAAAGTTTACTCCAATTTTCTACATTTACGATGAAAGCGGAAACAAAGTTTTTAGTGCGTGCGGTTGGCCTAAAGAATGGAAATCATCAAGTCCAAACTCTTGGCAAATTCCTTCTACAGATTACGACGTTTATGGAATTGGTTATGTTGATTCTGAATTAAATGGCAACACAAATATTTATTATGTAAATAAGCAAGGTTCTCTTAGCAATAAATTTTCTGTGTCATACACTTGCACAATTAACGAAGACAACACAATTTCTTTCGTGCTAAATGAATAGGTAAAAAAATCAATGAAATCAAAAGATAAAATTATATTTTTGTTTTTAGTTGCATTCTTGCTTGCTGAAGCTTTTGAGAAAACTTTTGCTGCAGAAAATAAAAATGAGCAAAATTTAATCTTTGAAGAATTTGAATAGACAGAAAACAAATCTTCATTTCGGAATAATAAAAATCAAAACAATAAAAAATATCCGCGAGTAGATTTTATGCTTTTAGGATATCTTCCAAGTTTTTATGGAAGCGTAACTGGCGAAAATCTCTATTTTTCCCTAAACAAAAATTCTTCAGATTTAGGCTAGATTTTTAATTTTTACGCTGAAGAACGTACTCAAATTTTCAGTTTTAACGAATACGTAAGTTTTGGAATTGCTTTTGGCTGTGGTTCTTTTTGGGACTTTAGCGATGAAAAAGTTAATGGAGTAAAAGTAGAAAATCATTTTTCTTTTAATCTTTCGCTTGGTTTTGAATTTTATTTTCATCAGAACGCAAGTGCTCAACTGCCATTGTCTGGATTTTGTTTTACAGTTTATCCACTTTATGAAATTCCTTGTATTAAACGTGGAGAAAATTTTATTCAATGGAAAAGTGCGTTTGATATTGGCTACACAATGCTTTTTATGGACGGAATTACAATTTATCCTTATTCGCGTTTAATTTGTGCTTGACAAGAAAACGTAAAAGTTGGTCTTGATGTAGGAATTGCTTTAGGATTTTATTTTCCAGATTTTAATTATTATAACGTTAAAGAAAAACATCCTTTTTCTCGCTGATTTTACGAGATTATTTTGATGTGAGGAATTATGAAGAAAAAATTTTTGTTGTTTAGTTTTATTTTTTTTATTTTAAGCGGATTTTTGTTTGCACAAGAATTTCAAATTGCTGATAAAATTTCTGAAATCAAATCTTCTGAAGTTGATAAAATTGAAAACTCAGATTTTACAAATTCAGATTCAAGCAGTTCAGCAGATTCAATCAGAAAATCAAATGACGATTATGGAGAAAATCAGAATTTAAATTTTTCATCAAAAAACATTCCGCCAAAAATGGATCTTGATTTTAGATTTTATTTGCCAAGTTTGCTAGGTTTTACTTGTGGCGATAACGCTTTTATGAAATTCCGCGAAAATTATGAACAAGTTTCAAAAAGTTCATCTTTTATGGCAGAAGTTCGTGGCGACATTTTTAGCATAGGAAGTTTTAGTTTTGTTTGGGGAGCTGGAATTAACGGTTATCTTGAAAAACAAACTTCTGACAATAACGAATATTCTTTTATGGCAAGTTCTTTAGGTGCGGGCGTTTATTTTCATCCTTTGGGACAAAAAAGTCTTTCTTTAACTGGACTTTACTTTTTTATTTATCCAATTTATAGCGTTCCGTTTTATGTTTACGATAATAAAAATCACACTCTTGCTTACGACAAAAATGAATTTTATTGGCGAGCAGCTTTAGATTTTGGATATAACATTGCGGTTTTACAAACAATCACAGTTTCGGCATATATGAGACAAGAATTTGCTTGGACTTCTTCTGATGTAAAAATGTGTTTGGACTTTGGCATTACGCTTGGACTTTATTTGCACGACCCAAAATATTATTTTTATGAATGATGTGCTGACAGCGTGGAGGAACTCGCAGTTTAGTAAGAGAACTAGAAATTTACGTAAAGAACTGAAAGTTGTACTAGAAAAACGGGCGATGTGGTTAGTGGGCTGACGAGTTGCTTCGGTAACAGGCACTTGCTTGCGGAAAGCAACGGTTTGCTGAGAGAACTTCATCTTGCTTGCGTCATTGTGAAACGGAGCCGAGGCAATCTACAAACACTTAGCACAAAAAACAATTTTCTTACTATGATAATTTTCTTGATTATCACTTATAAATTTAAAATTTGCAGTCTATAATCAAAATCTGTCATTCCTAACTCAATTCGGAAATTTGCTTCTGTTGATGAACTTTTTTATAAAGTCAATTTTGACTGGCACACAGAACTTGATGACAAAGTAAATCTTGCTAAGAGGAATTTTTTTAATCTTGAAAGTTTTAAGAAATTTCTTGGTCAGATAACGTTTGAAAAGAAAAGTTATGTGCATATTCAAAAAAATCTCACGTCTATTTGAAACAAAATATTGGTATCATTCAAGAAAAATCACAACGTTGTATTTTGATGATGATTCGCAAAAGTTTGAGGATTCTTATCAAAAGGAAAAAGCGAAAGGCGTTTTAAGTTCATATTGGAACGGCGAATATGATTTATGTCGAACGATGCTTTTAAAACTTGAAAATATGTTCTGGAAATTGCATAAAAACGGCGTTACTTTAAATTATTACTTTTATGCAGAGGACATTGAAAAGTTCGCAAGCGACGATGACAAAATCTTTATTTCGAGAAAAGTTATAAATCAAACTGTAAAAAAAGGTAAAAAACTCTGGCTTTTTAACGAAAATGTTGCAAAAAATGTAAGCGAAAGCGTGCTGGTTCATTTTTATTTGGTTTATAAAGATGATTCAAATTTGATTCTGACTTGCACAAGTGATACGGAAATTCCGCCTAAATCAATTCCTAAAGGCAAAAGACTGTACGAAATCAAAACTTTTAAAAATGAAAACGGAAAGCAGCAGTTTGAAGAAATAGAATCGCCGCAATATAAAACTAGACTTGAAGAAACTGCGATTGATTTTGGAAAAGTCGAAAAAGAAAATCTTGCACAAAAAATCCTTTCCGATGTTTCCGTTCAGTTTGGAGAAAAAATAAAATCGTATTTAAAATCACATGCAGAAATCAAAGTGAATGAAAACAATTTGCTTCCGCTTAAAAGCCTTATCTTAAAAAATTGCGACGAGTGTGGCGGTTTTGGAATTGAAGAAATCCCAAACTTTTCAAAAAACTTAAAACAACACGCCACTGGAAATTTCATAAAGTGCAAGGAGCTTTTGCATTTGCGTCGCCTTATAAAAAAATTACTTTTGGTTTTGAAAAATCTTCACACGGAGGAAAGCGAACAGAAACGGCAAGAATTTGTACAAGACGATTTTTGACTTTATGAGCAAAAATGGAATGAATTGGTGGGATTAAAGAGAAAAGAACATTAAACTCAGAAATAATTATTTCCGCACAAGCTTTTCCGTGTATTCACAATATGGATAATTTGTGCAGCCGATAAACCAAAATCCGTTCTTCTTGGATTTGCGTTTTACAAGGAAGCCTCCGCAACTTGGGCATTTCCGCGGATTTTGCAAAATTGTCACGTCGCGCAAAGTATAGCGGCATTTTGGAAAGTTCGAGCAGCCTACAAAATATTTTCCGTCGTGCTCAACTTTTAAAAGATTTCCGGTCTTGCAAAGCGGGCATTTTGTCTGGTTTTCATCTTCATTTTTTCTGATTGAAACAAAGCAGACTGATTTAGATTCAAAAAATTCTTTGAAGAACGGAGATGGATTTTTGTTGTCGGTCAAAACAAAAGTCCTGTTTTTTGTGCGCGTGATTGCGACGTAAAAAAGCCGCCTTTCTTCCGCAAACTTAAAATCTTCTGCGTTGGTTAAAACTAGATTCAAAACTTTGTCGTCCGCAATCTGATTCGGAAAGCCGAGCTTGTCGTTCTTAAAATTCAAAATTATCACGTTGTCCGCTTCCAAGCCTTTTGACTTGTGAACTGAAAGAAAGTCAATCGGAAGTTCCGGAATTGGAATGTATTCAAGACATTCTTTTCGGTTCTTGTAAAATGTTTTAAAAAGTCCTGATTTCTTCACAATTTCAATGTCGTAGTTTGTCCTTCCTAAAAGCAAAATTGAAGAGTTGATTCCGAATTCTGAGACAATTTTTTGAATTGCGAATTGCAAAGCTTTTTCAGGATTTTCATCGAATCCCCAGAACACAAGCGGATAATCCAAACTTTTGTCCGAACGCAAATCTTTCTTTAGCTGAAGCGGATTTTTCAAGATAAAGCGAGATGCTTCGTCAATCAACGCTTGCGAATTTCGGTAAGTCTTTTCTATTTTTAAGATTTTTGTGTAGCCGAAATATTTTTCAAAATCAGTGAACAATAAAATGTCGCTTCCTGCAAATCTGTAGATTGACTGCCAGTCGTCGCCCACGCAGAAAAGTTTTGCTCCTGTTTTGTCAGCAATCGCTTTTAGAAAATTGAACCGCGACTTTGAAATGTCTTGATATTCGTCAACGACAATGTATTTGCAAGGCGGAATTTCGCATCCGTTTTCAACTTTTTCTGCCGCATTGTTTATCATGTCAGAAAAATCAATCGCATTGCTTTTCAAAAGAAAATTTTGATATTCGCTCAAAATCACTTTGATAATTTCAAGAAAAAGATTTGTCCGTTCGCGCAGAAATTCGTTTTTTTC
>CAZLXK010000023.1:0-18500 GCA_964563305.1 uncultured Treponema sp. | reverse complement strand
GAAAAAGAAATTTACGGATTTTTCAAAAATCACTCGGTTAAAAATGTATTACGAGTTTGCAAGCGGATTCATTCTTGAATTTCAGTTCAAAAAATCAAACTTTGTACATATGGTAGGACTTCACAAACTAAAAGATCTTCCTGCGATTCAGACTTATTCCGCAAAACCAGGATTTGCAAGCCAGATAATTTCAAAAATCAAAAAGGAAACTTTCACAGAAGCAGATGTCCGTTCAAGCAAATATTTTCCGCTTATTCAAAGCCGCTACGAAAATTTTACGCTTGAAAATCTTTTCAGCCTTTCATATACAGATGTGATTGTCGATTTCGACATTTCAAAAGTGGCAAAGACAAAGCTTGTAAACACAAAATTCATCTTGTTTGAAAAAGATGCCCATAACGGAAACCGCCAGCTTTGCATTGCAAACGATTCTTCCTGCAAATATTATCCTGAGACATTTTTTATGAACCGTCGGACTATTATCTAAAAAATCAGACTTTGCAGAAAATAAAATCTTTCAAAATGCTGAACTCTAATGGAAGCATCTACTTCAGCGATGAATTCTAGCACGCTCGAAAGCGAAATTGACTCGCTTGTCTACGCGCTCTACGGCTTGACTGCGGAAGAAATCGCGGTTGTGGAAAATCCCGCAAAGTGATGGTATATTAGAAGTATGGAGATAAAAAAATGAGCGATACACTATTGGCGACATTGACGCGTGAAGCGATTGCACTTCCGTATGAAGAGCAACGAGAACTTCTTAATTCGCTGACTATTTCAGTTAGGAACATTGAAAATCGCTCTGAAAAAAAAGAAACCGACTGGGATTCCGTTTTGGATTCATACATAGGCTGCATGGGCGGTCTATGGGCAAATGAAAATCCTGTTGAGTATCAAAGAAAATTGCGTGAGGACAGAGTTATAGGCTGACAAAATTTTCTTTGACACAAACCCGATAATCTATCTTCTTGACGGAATATCTCCCTTTTCTCAAAAAGTTAAAGGCTTCCTTTTGGATGCAAAGAAGAACAACTCAGAGTTATACACTTCAACAATAACAGATGCTGAATTTATAGTAAAACCGCTGGAAGAAAAACAGTTCAATAAAATCGCATTATACCACGGCTTTCTGAACACTTTGGAATTCTTAAAATGTTTTATCAATGAACAGATTGCTGAACGCTCAGTGCAAATCCGCGTGAAATATAAAAATATAAAACTGGCAGGCTCTCTTCAACTTGCATCCGCCATAGAATCTAGTTGCAATATATTTTTAACAAATGATAAACAGTTAAAACAGATTTCAGAAATCAAGATACAACTTATAGACGATTTGTAGTCCCATCTCCGTTGCCATAGCAGGACAACCACAACAAATCATCGCGCTTGTTGACACACAACGCAAGCAGGTGCACAGTGCGCTGAAATTGCTACCGCAGACGCACGCCCTTGCTACGTCTGTGTGCTCGCAATGACGGCAGCGGAGCAAAACTAGCGTCTAATGTCTCTCGTCTAACGTCTGCCCCAGACACTTCCGCACTAGAAGCAAAAATCGACCAGAAAGTGTACGTGCTCTACGGACTTGTAGCGTAAACACAAAAAAGCCCACTGGACTTTTATCCAATGGGCTGCATTTTTCTAAGTTAATTTACGCTCATTAAGGAGCAACATAGCCAACGGTAAATTCTATTGCATTTTCAAATTTAATATCTGTACCATTTATAGTAATGTCAAATACTGCTTGATAAGAATCAACTGCACCAGTTCCATCTGAAAGGAACTTATCATAAGCAGTTTGTGCAAATGTATCATCTAAAGTAAGCGTAATTTTGTAAGTTGCTTCTGTTTCGCTTGAACCAGTTTCCGCTGCAGTTGCGTAAACAATAGTATAACCAGACAACGCTGTTGAACCTACAACACCACCATTTTCTTCGTATACAGAAATTTTCAAACTTGAAGTTCCATCTCTAAATACAGCAAGAACATCATCACTATTTGCAGGATAAGTTGAATCTTCACTTGTAACTGTAAATGTTACGTCAATCGTCTTAGTATCGCCAGCTGCCCAAGTTGCACTTTCGTCTGTAGCACTTGAACAAGTAAGAGCAGTTGTACTTGTAGGACTTGTTAATGTTGCTTTTAATGCACCGTTTACAAAACCAATACTTACGTCTGTAATCTTTGCGTAAAGCATAAGCATTCCATAAGTGTCGCCAACTTCATAATCAGCAGCAAGAACTGGAGCATAATCCGCATTATCAGCAGAAGTTTTTGTGTTAGCCGTAACAAAAGCCTTGTCTAATGCAAAATAATAATCCGTACTTGTATCATTATCATCTGTAGAATCAGCAACTTTTGGATTATTTTCTATAAATTCCGCAGCTGAAGCCGTAGAACCGTTTGTATAACTTAAGTATTTATAACTTACAAGCGATTTATTGTTATAAGTTGCCTTTGCTTTGTCAGTTCCACTTCCTACATTAATTCCATATACGCTAGATGTGTCATCACCTGCTCTATAAAGAGTTCCGCTTACAGTAACCGCTGTTGTAACATCCGCGTCTGTATAAGAATAATCTTTTAAGATTACAACATTGCCAGTTGGCTCTTTAACATAAGTGTCGCCATTAATTTTACAAGTTTTAAGATAAACATCAGTTCCTACAGTAAATTCAGCGTCCGCAGTTGGAGTCCAATTTACTTTTGTAAGCCAAACATTAAATGGATTTGCTGTTACATCAGTTATAGCATTTACAAAACTTATATTTTGAGAAAGTGTTACTGTGCTAGAAGTATAAGGTCGAATTATAAGTTTTAAGCCTCTATCAACTGTGTTAACGTAAGTAATATCTTCGGCAGTTGGCGTTCCGTCAATAATAATGTGCCATTGAGTATCTGCAGTTCCATAAAATTTTGAACGATTAGTTTTAATTTCAGTAATTGCCTTGCTAACTGTGTCAAATGGAAAGTGAATAGATCCAGTTTCTTGTGTATCATTGTGAGTAAGATGACCACCATCGCCTGTAACATAGAATACATTTCTAAGAGAATTGCTAATATTGTCGTCAGTAATGTTATAACCGATGATATTTTTTGTTGCAGTTTTTGAAGTTAATGTATCATAAGTAACGTTTGTTGTGTCTGCAACTGCAGTTAATGGATTATCTTGAGTTGAAGCTTGTGAATCAGTGAAAACATAACTTGATGTCCAAGTGTCACTTTGAGTTGATGAAGTGTAATAATTTGAACCGCTTGCTAGCAAAGTTGAAACTTGATTTTTCCAAACTGTTAATGTGTCTGGAATTGTATAAATATCATCAAAGTTTCCGTCACCATCTTTTGCATAAAAAATTAAATATGTTGAGTAAGAACCAATAGGAACTTCTTTTATGTACATTGCAACATCTTGTGTCGCACCTGCAACGTCAGTTATAACCGCCGAACCAGAATTGTTATTTGCATCAGCAGAAACCCACCTAAATTCGATTTTATCAACTTTGTAATTGTCGCCTTTGTTAATATTGTCTGTTGCTTCAAGATTGATTGGAACTAAAACGCTTCCTGAGCCTGTTATGCCAGTTGTATTTGCATCAATTCTAATAGAACTTGACGCTGTAGTTGAAAAAGCACTTGCAGTGTCGTCATATTTGTAAACTTTAACTTCGCCATTTTCTTCTTCAATTTTATAGCGAGAAGTTCCTTTTGCAACAGCGTCGCTTGAAATTTTTTGTGTAAGTGCTTGCTTTATTGCGTAGTGAACACTTTTTGCATCAGTTGCAGTTGTAATTGCAGTTATTGTAGCAGATAAAGTGTCGGTGCTGTGGTCAGTATAAATTGTGTCTAAAGTATAATCCGCACCTAAAAGATTTGTAGAAGTTGTAACAGGAGAATCGTCTGTGCCGTAAGCACTAAAATAATATTCCTTGCCAACTTTTAAAACCAAAGTAATGCCACTCATTTTATTTACTTCAGTTGGATAATACGGCTCTATAACAACTGCTCCAGTTGTTTCAGCGGTTGCCTTTGTTGTGTCAGCCTCGCCTACACCCCCCCCCGTTGTTGTGTCAGCATAAGCGGCAGTTGAACCGGTAACTGTCCAGTAAAGATTTACATCATTTGGTAAAATTGTACGTGCATCTTTTACAATAGAAGAATCTGCTTTTGGATTAAATGTGAGAGTTACATATTTTCCAGCACCAGCGTACGCTCTTGGATCATCTTCTGAAAGTTCATAAACGGAATTAAGCACAACTGATTGTGTGTCGCTTTTATTTGTTGGTTCTGAAACATTAGAATTTAAACTGTTTGTACAAGAAAATAAAAACAAACTTGTCAAGAACGCAAATAAAATAGTAGATTTTGCTTTATTCATTAAAATCCTCCTAAAATATTTTGTGCAAAGGTAATTCTCTCCCACAAAAATTTCCTTGCTTTTTTTAATATTTTATTACGAAAATGATGATTTTTCTACAATAATATGTTTTTTTTGAAGAAATTTGTTGATTTTGCCGTCATTCTGAAACTTTAGCCAAAGAATTTTCTCTCGTCATTCTGAGCAAAGCAAAGAATCTGCTGACGCTTAGCACAAAATGTCAACTTAACTAACATATATATTTCGCTGTCGCCACTTGAAACTGCACTGTAAGTCCAATATGACGAGGCAACTGACAGTTTTGCGAGGCAACTGGAGGTTTGTCCTTGCGGTTACTGAGCCTGTCGAAGTACAACCACCGCAAGAAGTGCCAGTTTTCTTCGCCATTTTATTCCTTGCAATGACGACTTTACCGCCACAAAATCAAATTTCCAAATTAAATTCCCATGCTTCTTTATAAGTTGTGCCGCCAATTTTTGCTTCGAGTTCAAAATAAATTGGAATTGAACCGTCGTTGTCTTTTGCCGCTTGTTTCCAATAAGAATCCAAAGTGTAAGCAAGAGAATTTGTTTTGTCATCATCAGAACTTGAAGAAATATCATTTTCTACAGAATCAACTAAAGTTCCGCCACTTTCATCTTTTACGCTCAAAGTCATTTTTTCAAGTGCAGAATAAGGATTTTGAGTCCAATCAGTTTCAAGCAATTTTCCATCTTCATCATAAAAATTAACTGTAAAAGCGTAAGTTTCTGGAAAACCATCTTCGTCTACAGATTTTCGCGTAAGATCAAACTTTACGTTATAAGAAAATCCGCTAATTTCAACTGGAACAAACCGCCAGTTTCCCACATTTACAACCCAAGTTGCCACATTTGAATCCAAATATCCGTCTTTTCTTGCAAAAGCGTCAATTTTGTAAATGTGATTATCATTCAACTTCAAAACAACTGGAGAATCTGCATGCTGTTCTTCAAATCTTGTGTAAGAATCTTTTACCCAACTTACATTTTTTATAGAATCCATATTTGCTGATGAAGGCAAAAGTGCGAGCATATCAAGGCTGTAAATGCTGTAATAAATTTGTGCATCTTTTACGTCAAAAATTGTTCCGCCCACAACTCCAGTTGGCGATTCTAAGTTAAAAAATAAATATCCTTGTGCAGTTTCTTTGTCTGTGAGCGAAACGTTTAAGTTTCCTTGATTATAATAAGTTTTATGCGTTTTAGCTTTTACATTTTCAAGTTGATAAAAAAGCGTGTTGAGTTTTACAGAAGACGACAAACCTTTTTCATCATAAAGTGTGATTGTGTAAGTTCGATTGTCGCCCGAAGACGAAAAATTATTTGTGTCCGCAATGTAAACTGGATAATTTGACGGCTCAAATTTAACCGCTGGAAATCCATAAGCTCCAACATTGTTGTATTCAATTCGACTCAAATCTAGCGTGGAAGAAGTTGTGTCTGGCAAATCAGTTTTGTTGTAAGAAATTGAATTATTTGAAAAATCAATATTTAAATCAATTCCTTTAGAATATCGTTTTTGAGGCGAAATATAATCAACTTTATTAGAAAGTCCTTCGATTTTGATTTTAGTAACGTCGCGATGAATTCCGTTACTTTCAAAAATTGTGTCTGGCAAATTAAAACATAAAACGTAACAACCGAGCGATTTGTCTGTGGAAGTTCCGCTGTCAACCATAATTACGCCACCTTGAACGCACGGAGGCGGAGAATTTACTCGAAGATTTTTTGTAAAAGAATCAATTTGAGAAGAACCGTTGTAAACATAATCTTGCGAAGTTAAATTTAGCGTTGCACTAAAATCAGTTCCAGGACCAGCATTTTCTAATTGCGAACGTTCAATTTGATACAAAAAATCTTGTGGCAAACTTACAATCACAACAAAATTGTTTGTTATTTGCGTGGAATAATTTGTTTCTGAATAAATTTTGCTGGCAGCTAAAAGATTTTGAATAAGCGTTTGCGTCGCACTCGGAAGTTCATAAGTGTAATTTAATTCGTAACCTAAGGCATTTTTTATTTGATAACTTAAAATTACATCTTGATTTGAAGGTAAACTTAAATAACCGTCGTTATCTGTGGGCAAATCTATGTTTGAAGTCATTTGACTAATTTCGATTTTCTTAGAGTTTTGATTTAAATAATCAAAAATTGGCTCTCGCTTACAAGAAAAACAAGTCAGTAAAAAAAGTAAAAGAACTGTCATTCCGAACTTAACGTCATTCTGAGTGTTAGCGAAGAATCTATTGTAACGCTTAAACTGTAAGATTTTAAAAATCATTTTATTAAAAATCATCTTAAAACCTCCAGCCAGAATTTAATTTTATTTGAATAATTGGATAAGGCTTTTCGATTAAAAACGGCCAATTAAAATCTCCGCCAAAACCTAAACTCCAGTTTCTTGCCAAATAAAAATCACATTCAAATCCAGCACCAACAATTGGATAAATCCAAGATTTTGGACCTTCCTTTGCTCCAGAACTATAATCAAATTTTATATCAAAAATCGACAAAATTCCTGCATTTGCGTGTAAATCAAATAAAAAATAATCCGTAAACAAAAAATCCGCACCAAAATTTAAAACTCCTAAAATTTGCTGAGCTTGCAAAGTGTAATAAGTTTGAACATTCCGCAAATAATTCCAACTCAAGCAAAATCCGCTTGCTAAAGAAAAATTTGGCTTTCTCGCAAAAAGATATTGTGCTTTTACGCCCGCTCCAATCAGTTCAAAATTAAAAAATTTGGAAAGATTAAAATAATAAGCAATGTCTTCGGAAGTAAAACTTAAAATATAATTTGGATTGTAAAAAATGCTCAGCATAAAATGTGATTCGTCTAAAGGCAACCAAGGAAATTTCCCGCGTTTTTCGCTGTCTGTTAAAAGTGGATCGCCTTCTTCGTAAAGTTTTGGATTTGCAGAAGATTGAAAGCCACTAGAAGATTCACTTTCGCTTGGATTTGTTGCATTTGTTTGATTTGGATACGAAAAGTTTGAGTTTCCCGCGTCTTGCCAATTTGCTGAATTATAAAAACTTGAACTTTCTGAAGGATTTTGATATTGCGTTGATTGATTTTGCTGATTTTGGCTTTGCTGCGAAGAGCTTTGTGTTTGCAAAGGAGATTGCGGTTGCGTTGGCGTAGGAAAAACTTGCACTTCTTGCGAGGCTGTCGCTTGTGTTTGTGAAGAGGACGCTTGGTTTTGCGGAACTGTCGCTTGTGGCGAAGAAGATTGAGTTTGTGCTGAAGAAGCGGGCACTTGCGAAGAAGATTGCGAGTTTTCTTCGTTAGTTTGATTTTGAAAATACGGATTTGCTCTTACATCTTCCAAAGATACGCCGTTTTGTGCATAAATTGCCCAAGTTGCAAAAGAGAACAAACAAAAAATGATTATTTTTCTTGAACAAATTCGTATCATAAGTTCTATTTTATTGCAATTTTTAACTTATGTCATTTATGTTGAGAATTTTTTGCATATCATATTGAGCGAACCTGCTTGCCAACTCTTAGCACAAAAACGCTTACACAACTGATGTAGATATTTCACTGTCGCACAATATGACGAAAGTTGATAGGTTGTTTCAAAAAAAACACGGTTTTTGAACTTCGACTATGCTTAGTCTCCACGTGGTCGAACCACGGTTGGGGAGCGGAGTCGAACCACCATTTTTATTTATCTTTTCCAAGTGCAAGTTTATGAAGAGTATTAAAATCACCTTTTATTAAAGCTTCTTTTTTCTTTCTAGTCCATTTCTGAATTTGTTTTTCTCTTTTATAAGCAGTTTCTACAGTTGAAAACTCTTCTAAATAGACAAGTTCAACAGGCAAATGTTTTTTGTATAATTTGCACCTTCTCCATTCTGATGTTGCCACAAGCGTTTTTCTAAATCTATTGTACTTCCAGTGTAATAACTTTCATCAGCACATTTTAGAATATACATATAAGCTTTCATATTTTACCTAAAAGTTCCCTTCGACTTCGCTCAGGGAACGCCTTCTAACTTTTACTTAGAGAACAGATTCACCTTTGTGCAAGGAATATCAGCAAACCTAAATTCCGTTGTAATGTGTTGCAATTTTATCAAGAACGTAATCGCGAAATTCTTGAACTTTCATTGTTTTTTGAGGAAGTTTTGACGAAAATCTAAATCTTACTGTTACAGTTTCATCTTCTTGTTCTTTTGCACCAACAACTAAAATGTAAGGCGTTTTATGTTCAGAAGAAATCATCTTAATTTTCGCTTTCATATTATCGTCATCAAGATACGCTTTTGCTCTAATTCCAGACTTTACGAGCGTTGTGCAAACTTTTTGTGCATAATCATCAAAATCCTTGCCAACCGGCACAACTGCAACTTGCTCAAAATGCAACCAAGTAGGAAGTGCTCCAGCGTAATTTTCAATCAAAATGCCCAGAAATCTTTCCATTGAACCTAAAACTGCTCTGTGCAACATTACTGGATGATGTTTTTGATTGTCAGCACCAATATATTCCGCGTTAAGTCGTTCTGCTGAAGGAAGTTGATAATCCAACTGAATTGTTCCGCATTGCCACTGGCGACCAAGAGCATCTAAAAGCGTAAACTCAAGTTTTGGTCCGTAAAAAGCACCTTCTTTTGGCTGAACTTCATAAGACATTCCAGCCGAAGTACAAGCGTTGCCCAAAGCTTTTTCTGCGTGTTGCCAAGTTGATTCATCGCCCACGTGATCGTCTGGCATTGTTGAAAGTTTTACTAAAAGTCCTTTGTCAAAACCAAAATCTTTATAAACGCCAATCAACAAACGACAAAATTTTTCAACTTCGCTTTCAATTTGATCTTCCGTGCAAAGAATATGTGCGTCATCTTGAACAAATCCACGAACTCGCATAATTCCGTGCAAAGTTCCGCTCGGTTCATTTCTAACATCGTGTCCAAATTCCGCCAAACGCATTGGCAAATCTTTATAAGAACGAATTTTTGACTTAAAGATTTCAAGTGCTCCCGGACAATTCATTGGTTTGATTGCAAAAAGTCGTTTTTCGCTTTCAGTAATAAACATATTTCGCTGATAATGATCCCAATGCCCCGAACGTTCCCAAAGTGTACGTGGCATAATGGCTGGAGTATTAACCTCTTCATAACCATCTTCAATTTCTTTTTGGCGCATATATTCTTGAAGCGTAAGATACATTTTCCAACCATTTGGATGCCAGAAAATTTGTCCCGGATCTTCTGGGTCAAGATGAAACAAATCCATTTGAACTCCAAGTTTTCTGTGATCACGACGATCCGCTTCTTCAAGCATTGCAAGATAATCTTTTAAATCATTTGGTTTATAAAAACAAACTGCGTAAATTCTTGTAAGCATTGCTTTGTCACTGTCGCCACGCCAATACGCTCCGGCAGTTTTCATTAACTTAAATGCTTGCTGATTTATTTCTTTTGTATTTGCAACATGCGGACCTCGACACAAATCTAAGAATCCGTCTTGCTCATAAGTTGTAATTTTTTCGCCTTCTGGCAAATCGTTTATTAATTCAATTTTATAAGGCTGATCTGAAAAAAGTTTTAATGCGTCTTCTTTGCTGATTTCTTTGCAAACAAAATCGTGATTTCCCGCTAAAATTTTACGCATTTCTTTTTCGATTGCTGGAAAATCTTCTTCGGTAGGTTTGGTTTTTGTGGTAGTAGTGGAAAAATCAAAATCATAATAAAATCCATTTTCTATTGCTGGACCTATTGCAATTTTTGTTCCCGGGAAGAGATGTAAAATCGCTTCCGCCATTACGTGAGCACAACTGTGCCGAATTGTTTGTAATCTTTCATCTACTGCCATTTTATTCACCTTACTTTAAAAATCTTGTAGAAAATAAGATAAACTTTTTTTGTTTTATTATCAATCTGTTTGTGTCGTTAGGAATTAGGTATTAGGAATTAGGAGCGAGAGTTTAGAAGTTAGCATAGTGATTGTACTTAGACAAATCGCCAGTTTCTTGCGAGAAGTGCAAATTCTCGCCGAAGACTGCAAGTTTTGTGAAGAAACCGCCAGTTTTCTCCGCAAAAAGTGCCACTTTCTCGCCGTAAACTGCAAGTTCTCGCCGAAAACTGTCAGTCCGCTAAATAAATCGCGACTTTCTCAAGAAAACCGCAAATTTTTCGCGTCAAGTGTTGCTTATCTTTGCAAACTATAAGTTACTCGCAAAAACCGCCAGTCCGCAAAAATCAGTTTGAACAACCAGAGCAACCGCCGCAAGAACCTTCATCGCAGTTACAATCGCCCGAACAAGAACCGCCACATCCGCCACAAGAATTCATTTGGCTTAATTCAGTTTCAGTCGCATCTCGAACATCCAAAACTTCCACATAAAAATGCAATCTAACGCCAGCCAATTCGTGATTTGCGTCAACCGTAATATTTTGCTCGTCAACTTGAGTTACAGTTACAATTTGCGGACCATAAGGCGTATCTGCTTGAAACTGCATTCCAATTTCTATTGGCATTGTGGTATCAAAGTTTTCACGCGGAACTTTAGCAATCATTTTTTCATCACGTTCGCCATAACCGTCAGCCGCTTCTAAAACTGTAGAAAATTTTGCTCCGGGCTCAAGACCTTCAATTTGTTCTTCAAGTTTTGGCAAAAGATAATTATTTCCGTGAATATAAGGCAAAGGTTCTTTTCCAATCGAAGAATCAATCACATTTCCATCATCATCTTTTAAAGTATAATTTATTGTAACAAATTTATTTTTTCCAACTTTCATATTTTCTCCTAATTTTTTTGGTTGGTGAGCGAAGTCGAACCATGGTTGGCGTACTTCGATAAACTCAGCAATCGCATTGTCAAACTATTGGAGCATATTTTTTTTACGCCCCGCTCACTTTTTTAGATAAGTGCTAATCTCAAACAAAACCCGCCTTTCGCACTTGCGCTATCGCTCCATTCTCTGCAAAACTTAAGTTCATTGTTATTGAGAAAAGAACTTTGTTCTACGTGGTAATCTACTGTCAGTTAGCAAAAAAAAAACATTAGTTTTGCAGAGAACGCCGTTGGCGGTGCTACACGCGGGGCTAGGCTTTGCAAGAATTCTCGTAACCTTTAGGCTGAGCCTGTCGAAGTCAACAGGACGTTAGGACTAGTACATTTGATTAAAATCAAAAGCTTCTACATTTCCGTTTGCATCTTCTTGAATTACTTCGTTAACTTCTGGGCAAACTTCTTTTAAATAACGTTCAACGCCCATTTTAAGCGTCATAATTGCCATTGGACATTCGCCGCAAGCACCAGTAAGTCTAAGATGAACATTTTTATCATCATCAATATTTACAAATTCCATATCGCCACCGTCAGCAATAAGTTGAGGACGGAACGCTTCAAGAGTTTCTTTTACTTTTTCAACTAAAGTTTCGTCTGCCATTTTATTCCTCCATAATTTATGATAATTACATCAGCATTTTATATGATTAGCAACTGTAAAAACAAAAAAAAATCGTCATTTTGAATTTATTTCAGAATCTGTAAACGCTTTATTTAATGTAGATGCTGAAACAAGTTCAGCATGACTAGCACAGAAACACTTTCTAGAAACAAAGCGTTAAAAATTCCATTATTAAAAATACACAAATCAGCCTAAACTTTCAACTTTTCTTTTTAATTCAATAATTCTTGTGTGCAAATAATGATCAGTTGAAAATTTTTCCATAACGCCGTAAGTTTTGCCTTCAGAATCAACAATCGGAACACAATCTGTATCAAAATCGCTGTATTTTTTATACAAATCAGGCAGAGAATCTTCCGGCGAACAAGTGCAAGGACTTTTATCCATAATGTCGCTCGCAAGCATAGAATCAGCAAAATCACCAATAATCAAAATTTCTTTTAAATGCTCAAGTCGAATTATTCCAAGCAACTTTCCGCTAGCCTTATCTTTTACGGCAAAAGACTGATTATGATGATTTTCAAAACGTTCCATAATGTCGCAGATTTTGTCATTTTCGTTTACAATCGCAACACTTTCAAGCGAACAATCTTTTTCATTGCCCCAAGTTACATCTTTTACTTTGGAAGATTTTAAAATATCGTCTTCTGTAATATCAAGCCCAGCCTCGCCCGCTTTTACGACTCCGTGCCTTACGCAAACCGGACCTAAAAGTTGAACTATAAAAGTTGTCGCTGTAATAATCAAAATTATTTGCGGTCCAATCGAATCTGCAAAATCATTACTTGCCGCAATACTCAAACCAATGGCAACTCCAGCCTGACTTAAAAGACACCAAGGAAGATATTTTTCTACAGTTTTTGGAGCGTGCGAAAGTTTAGCACCAAGTTTTGCTCCAATCGACTTACCGAGCGTTCGTCCAAGAACATAAACTAAAGCGACAACCAACAAAATTGGCGTTACAACCCAAATGTTAAGTTTTGCACCAACCAAAACAAAAAATAAAACGTAAATTGGTGGCGTAAATTTATCAACTAACTTAAAAATTGGACGCGTTTTTGCAGGAGCAAAATTTACCATAAAAAATCCGATGGACATTGCCGCTAAAATTGTATCAAGATTTAAAACAGAACAAACACCTGTGCACAAGAAAAGTCCGCCAAGCCCAAAAGACAAAACTCTGCCTTCGTCTTGCATAACATTTTTAATCACAAAAGATATCAGCAAACCAAAAAGACTTCCTACGATAATTGAACCAAAAATGTCAACTGCAATATTTAAGATTTGCCTTCCAAAAGAAACTGCTTGTCCGCCCAAAAGAGGTGACGCGATTGTTGAAGCGATTGCATATAAAATAAGAGCAACTGCGTCGTCCATTGCAACAATTCCTAAAACTGTTGTAGTTAAAGGTCCGCGAGTTTTATATTCTTTAAGAACGTCAGTTGTGGCAGCCGGAGCCGTTGCTGAACAAATTGCACCTAAAATCAAACCGAATGCTAAAGAAGTTTTTAAATCTTTTGTAAAAAGATAAACAACTAAAAATATTAACGCTCCAACTACAAAAAAAGGCGTAATCGATTCGCCAATCAAAATGCTAACAAATTGCTTTCCATATTTTTTTATTACGTCGATTTTAAGTTCAGCTCCAACCAAAAAACCAATCAACGAAAGTGAAATTGTATTTACAGGATTTAATGCAGCGATAGTTTCCGGACGCAAAATTTGAAGTCCAGACGCACCAATCAAAATTCCAATTACAATGTATCCAACAACTTGCGGAATTTTTAACTTTTGGAAAAGTCTGCCACCTAAGGCACCAAAAAACATTACAATACCAATCAGAAGAACAAATTGTCCACCATTTAGATTTGTAAAATGCATAACTTGCGGAAGTAAATTTTCAAATGGATCAGTCATTTTTTAACCTCTGCAAGATTATAATCTTATTGCAAAATTTCTTCTATAACTTGCGAAATTGGCAAATCATAATAAAGATAAGCGTACATTGCACTTGCACTAAGAATTTTTCTTCCATATTCTCGAGTTTCTTCAAACGGAAGCGATTCCAAAAACAAATCTTTAGGCAAATTTTTAGTTCCAAATTCAAGGTTTGCACTTTTAACCCACTGCCTAACTCGCGTAATTCCGCCATTGTAAGCAAAAATCGCCAAAATCACAGAACCGTCAAGTCGCCTTTTCATTTCTTCAAGATAATACGCACCAAATTTTATGTTTGTAGCAGAATCTCGCAAATCATAATTTGGAATTTTTAACTTTCGAGCAACATCGCTAGCCGTTCCTTCCATAAGTTGAGTTAAGCCAATCGCTCCAGCCGAACTTGCAACTTGCGGATTAAAAAAACTTTCACTTCGGATTAAAGCGTACAAAATATATTCATTTAAATTGAACAAAGCACAATTTTCACTCACATAATTTTTAAAATTTTGCGGATAAACCAAAGTCAAAAGTTCAGGATAAAGTTTTTCTTCCGGATAATTCGCTTTTCGTGACGCAATTCTCAAACTTTGCGTAAAGTAATTATTTTTTTCATTTCCGCATTTTTGTAAGTAAAGCGAAATTTTTTGCACGCAATCAATTCCAATTTGCTCGCTGTAACGTTGCCAATCTTCATAAATAAATTGTGGCAAACCAAAATCCGCATAACCTAAAAGCAATTTTTCCGCTTCTTTATTAAGTTCAAGCGTAGTTCGTTTTCCAAAATTCTGAATAACTTTTGCGATTTCTTCCTGCGAAAGTTCAAGTTTTTCGCAAGAAAGCAAACGATAATACATATCTGTGTCGCTAGAAAGTGCCCTCGTAAATAAATTTTTAGTTTCTGATTCAACTTTGTCTTTTTCAAGTTCAATAAAATTTTCTTGAATTAAGCGAGCACTTATATAAGAATATTTCGCCGTCATTTCTTTACTTGCAAAATCTTTAATCAAGTTTGCAGTTTGATAAAATTCCTTAAACATATGTTGAGAAAGCAATCTAACTGATAAAGTTTCAAAAAAATCATCAAAATAATAAGGATCGTTCCAAGTTGAACCATATTTTTCTAAGGCGATTATCGCTGAACTGATTGAATTTTTTAGACTCGTATTTAAATAATACCAAAGTGCATTGTCGTAATTTTCAGGCAAAGGTGCGTTTTCCATTGCTAAAGAAAAACTTTTTAATGCTCGCGTGCGATAAGAATTCGCTTTGTCATAACAACGTCCAGCGTAAAAATAAGCGTAAAATTTTCCTTCAGCTTCAAGATTTTGTGCAATTTTTTCTAAGTAAAATGCAGAATTTAAAAAATCATTTGAGCTATACAAAAAAGATTTTCCTACGTCACTTAAAATTTGGTTTAAATAATTTTGAGGATTTTCTAAAATTTCTTTTGCTTTATTTGCCACTGCATCATAATTTCGATTATAAACTAAAGTTCTAAATTCAATAAGTTCATCACATTCAGAAAGCAAACAATACATTTTATAATGTTGTTCTAAAAACGGACGCTGCGTGCACCAAGTAAAAAATTCATCTTTAAATTTAGAATTATTTTTTTTGTAAAGCGAGTCGATTCTGTAAAAAATGAGTTCGTTATCGCTTGAGGCAAGATTTATGTTTTGCGTTAAATTTATAATTCTTGAATATTCTTTTTGCTCGTAAAATTCTTTACAAACAAGTTTTAATGTTTCTTCGCAAGGAAAAGTTTTATAAAGCGAAAGTTTTCGTTCAATCCGATTTTGAACTGAACCAAGTTCCGCATATTTTTCCATTGAATGACGTTTTATTAAAGGCGATGCTTTTCTAATTGCAGTGCGAAAATATTTTTCCGCAGAACTTTCATCTTGATTTTGAAGCGATTGCAAAGCCAAATAATAATAAGCATCATCTTTATATTTTTCATTTAACGGATTTTTAGCACAACCAGTTTCAGAAAAAACAAAAACTAATAAAGCAAAAATTAAAACATTTTTAAAAAAATTTTTTTTCATCTACACAAAATCAAACTGTCATTCTGAACTAGTTTCAGAATCTGTCAATAAACAGATGCTGAAATAAATTCAGCATGACGATTTTCTATAAAATTTTATTCTGACGGAATCAAAAGCCAAGTTCCAGAAATTATATAATCAGGATTTTTAATTCCATTATAATTTGCCAAATATTTATAACGCCACGGATTTTTGTAATAAGCATTTGAAATGTCCCAAAGCGTGTCGCCCCATTTTATTTTATAACGAATAACTTCTGGAGTTTTTGTTGAAGGTTCAATTTCTTGAGGCACAAGATTTTGCGGATTTTCAGCAATTACAATTTCGTCTTCTTGAGCAGCATTTTGCTGATTTTCTTCGGATTCAACTTGCGGATTTTGCTGATTTGAATTTTCGTCTTTTAAATTTTCGCTTAAATCTTCTGATTCAAAGTTCGCTTGATTTTCTTGACTTAAATCGCTTGAATCTTGTTCAATTCCATAAGATTCATAAGGTTCGTAAATCAAATCTTTCGAATTTTCTTGATTTTCGGCATTTTCGTCATTTGGAACTTCGTTTAAAAGTTCAGTTTCGCTTTTTTCACTTTGATTTAGATTTTCTTGCTGATTTTCAAGTTCAATATTTTCTTTTGCATTTTGCGATTTTTTTAAAAGATTAAATTTCGACGGAATTATAAAAAGCACAAAAAGTGCGGCTAAAATACAAATAATTGCACAAGTAATGCAAATAATTACAGGAACTTTTGTTTTTTTCTTTACATCATCTTCTGCGTTATAACTTGAGTTTCCTTCAAAAGTTTCTTTGTCATAAAGATCAGAAAACATATCATTTTTTGGCTCAAAAGTTGGATCTTTTGTTTTAAGCGAATCTGAATCATCAAAATTATTATCAAGTTCATCAAGTTCTTCAGTGCTTAAATCTGGCTCGCCAATATCGTTGTCAAAAGCACTACTCAAACCAACCGCAGAAATTTTGCTGTTTTCATTAAAATTGTCGTCGTCAAGACCTTCGGTTGAAAAATCATAACTTGAATCAGCAGAAGTGGCGCTTGGCTCAAGAGAAGCGTCGCTTGTCGCGGAAGAACTTTGAGTTTTGTTGAAAGAACTTTCAGTTGGCTCGGAGGAAGTTTCGCTTTGGTTAAAAAAACTGTCAGTTGTCGCGACAAAATTTTCAGGAACATCGTCTGTGCTAAAGTCTTGACTTGGCTCGGCGGAAACGTCGCTTTGCTCAAGAGAATTGTCGCTTAAATCAGCGAAAGTTTCGCTTGCAAAAGAATCGTCAGTTTTTGTGTCAAAATTTTCTGTAGAAATATCAAAATCTGGAAGTTCTAAATCAATATTGTTTTCTTGTGAAGATTCTGAAACTTGCTCAACAGGACTTTCGCTTGTCGTGGCGGAATTTTCACTTGGCGTGGCAAAATTTTCAGTTGTGTTAGAATCCGCTGGCTCTTGTGAGAAACTTTCGCTTGACTCGAGCGAACTTTCTGTTTGGTCAAAAAAACTGTCAGTTGTCGCAGAAGAACTTTCGGTTGAGTCAGCAAAAGTGTCAGTTGGTGCGTCAGAATTTTCTGCAAGAACTTCATCAACTGAAGGAACTTTTTTTTCTGAAGAATGTTTGTGACCTTTACTCGCTTTTATTCCAACTGGACTTGCAACAAATTCATCAGTTGAATCAGTTTTTTCATCAGGATTTTGCTTAGGCGACTTTTCATCATCAGCAGAATTCTCTTTTGACTTTTTCTCATCAGAATTATCGCTAACATCGCTTACAGTTGCATCAATATCTTCAACATTTGAATCTTCATCAAAAGAAATATCATTTAAATCCACAGAATTTTCTAAATCACCAAAATCAAAATTATCATCAACAATATCTTCGTTTAAATTTTGCTCTTGTTCAGATTTATCTTTTTGCGAGTCATTTAATAAATCAAATGAAAAATCTTCGTCATTTGGAGATTCACCTAACATTTCGTTTGCCTCTTGTTCCTTATTTTGATTGCCAAAACCAATATTTTCAATTTCATCTTGAGAAATAGTAAATTTATCTTCGTCTAAATCTTGCGGATTTTCTTGATTATCTTCATCTTGATTTGCCCACAAAGAATTTCCTTCGCTCAAAGTATTGTCGTCAAGCATAACGCCAGAATTTTCGTCTGAAGTCGCTTCTGAAATAGTTGGATCTTTTTCAAAATGAATTGGCGGATTTTGCGATTGCGAAAACATTTTTGATGAAAGTTCCACTTGCGTTTTATTTGTGTTTCCAGTTTCTGGATCGTGAATGTTTGCAGAAAGTTCGTTATTTTCATCAATTCCAATATCAAGATCAAAACTTGGCTCGCCGTTTGAGTGAGGTTTTAAATCTTTTATTTCAAGCGTATCAATATATTCTGCACCTTCCATTGTTCCAGTTTCGGAACGGTAAACGTCAACATGCACTATAGTTTGATTATCTTGCACTGTTGTAAGATTTATTGACTTCTTTGAAGGTTTTCCTTCTTCGAGCAGAGGATAAAAACTTCCATCCGCCAATTTTATTCCTATAGTTTTCATATTTTATTTACCTCATTTTGAAGTCCGCTACTATTTTTGATTTTCGGCAAAAAAGTGTACATTCAACATAAATTTAAAGGGAACCTCTAAAAACTTGCTTGAAACTTCGTTGCAGGTTCCAGTTTTTAGAGGTAACTTTGAAAACGCGAGTTTT
>CAZLXK010000022.1:0-19086 GCA_964563305.1 uncultured Treponema sp. | reverse complement strand
TGTTCATCACGACAAAGCTCTGGGTTCAGGATTACGGCTACGACAACACGAAAAAGGCTTTTGACAAATCACTCAAATTGCTCGGACTTGATTATCTTGACTTGTATCTTTTTCATCAGCCGATGAGCGACTATTATTCTTCTTACCGCACGATGATTGATTTGTACAAAGAAGGAAAAACTCGCGCGATTGGCGTTTGCAACATGTATCCGCACGTGCTCGCTGATTTCTGCGAGAATTTTGATGTAAAGCCGGTTGTGAACCAGATTGAGCTTCATCCGTTTTTCCAGCAGCCACTCCAGATCGAGACTTGCAGAAACTACAACGTTGTTCCGGAAGCGTGGGGACCGTTTGCTGAAGGAAAGCACGGAATTTTCTCAAATCCGCTTTTGACTGAAATTGCGCAAAAGCACGGAAAAACTGTCGGACAAGTTGTCTTGAGATGGAACGTTCAGCGCGGAGTTGTCGTGATTCCAAAGTCAGTTCATAAAAACAGAATGGAAGAAAATCTTAAAATCTGGGATTTTGCGCTTGACGACGACGATATGAGAAAAATTGCGACGCTCGACATCGGGCACAGCGAAATTGTAAACCATTTTGATCCGAACTTCGTCAAGATGATTAACACTTGGAAAATCCACGAGTAAAGTTTTAGGAGAAAATATGAAAAAATTAGTTTTATTTTTTATTTCAGCGTTTACTTTTTTAGGAATTGCTTGTGCTGCACCTACAAATTCATCATCAAGCAGATTTACAAAAGGCAATTCAAACACAAAGGTTTTAGTTGCATATTATTCTGACACAGGAACCACAAAAGCCGTTGCACAAAAAATTGCAAATTATCTTGGTGCAGATTTACTAGAAATTGAAAGCGAAAATCCTTACACTTCTGCAGATTTAGATTGGACAAACCGAAACAGCCGAGTTTTCCGCGAACACGATGCAATTTTTGGCACAAAATCAAATGGTCAAGCAACTGCACAAGATTTTTCTAACGCAGCGAGCGAAGTTTCTACAAAAGTTGACGCTTCTTCGGTTATTGATTTGAGCAAGTACGACACAGTTTTTGTTGGCTATCCAATTTGGTGGGGAATGGCAGCCTGGCCAGTAAACGGATTTGTTGTACAAAATGATTTGTCGGGCAAAAAAGTTGTTCCATTTGCAACTTCAATGTCTTCGGGTCTTGGTCAAAGTGATAAAGTTTTGCGTGATGTTGCAGGCGAGAAAGGAAATTGGAATTTGGGCAAAAGATTTGGAACTCGTGCAAGCGATTCTGAAGTTCGCACTTGGGTAGATTCTTTGTCATTGTGAGCAAATATTGTTATTATCGGGTGGTTGTTGAGCCTGTCAAACCATGATCCGATAAGCTAAAGCAAAAAAGTGTACACTTTGCTACGAGAACTGTCAGTTCTCGTGGCGAAACTGTCGCTTTTTGCGAGAAACCGCCAGTTTCGCTAGTCGAACCGCCAACTTTTCGCCAGCAAAACCGCTACTTTCTCGCAACGAAGTGCCAGTTCTCTAAGTAAACCGCCAACTTTCCGCCAGCAAAACCGCCAGTTTCTCGCAACGAAGTGTCAGTCCACTAAGCAAAACGTCAGTTTCTTGCAACGAAGTTTCAAGCGAAGAACGGTTACTTTTTGAAACTCGCTCCAAAAAATCCCCAAATCAAATCAACCGCCAACCCACACTCAAGTTCTACAGATTGTTTTTTACAATTCATTCAGTTAAAATAAAATTCAATCGGAGAACAATATGAATTCTTTTGTTAAAAAAATTTTTGCCTTAAGTTTTAGCGTTTTTGTGATGCAATTTGTAAACTTAAATCTTTACGCAGCAAAATCAAGTTCAGATGAAGATTTAAAAAAGCAAATTCTTTCTACTGCGAATTTAAATGGCGTTAGTGCCGACGAACTTTTAGCAAACGACGATACCGACGATTCTTCAAGTCAGAAAAGTCAAAAAAATCATTCTTTAAATTCTCAACGCGAAGTTGTTTACACTCAAGATTTGCAAACTTTTTACAAAAAGCATTTTAATCACGAAATTAAATCGCAAGAAGATTTAGATTTTTACTTTACAAAAGCCGTAAATTCTGCCGCAGAATTTTCTGATGAATATTCAAAAAACGTACATCTTGCGCGTTGTCATTATTTTTACGGATTGCAGTTGCAAGAAGATTTTGACCTTAGCACAATTCGCAATTTAGATTTGACTGATTCTTCAGACACAAAAAATTCAAACGAACTTGCCGCCGAACATTATGACGAAGGAATTGAACTTGCAAGTTCAGCGTACAAAATCAAAAACGGCAGCGATGCTCTTTCTATTTGGGCTCATTGCATCAGCGCAAATTGCACGGCGAAAAATGTTATGTATATTTTGGGCAACGGACTAAAAGTTCGATCTTACGCCAGACGAGCAGTTAAACTTGATTATTCAAACGGAACTGCACATTTCTTGTCTTCGGCACAAGACGCTTACGCTCCAAAACCTTTCAATAAAGCCGTAAAAGCTCGCAAAGAAGTTCTTTCTTATCTAAATGATGACGGAATTCGCCTAGAAGAATTTGACAGATTTAATATGTATTACACAGTTGGCTACACATATTTTCTAAAAAAACGATATTCGCAAGCAACAAAATGGTTTGAAAAATGTCTTGAAATTTATCCAAACAATATTTCCACTAAGCGAATGTTAGAAAATATCCAAAGTGCAAAGTAAATCCGTCAGCCTTACGTCATTCTGAACGAAGCGAAGAATCTGTCATTAACTAAGCCTCAATCCTCAAATAACCGACAGAAAGCCGTCATCATACTAGACAATCAAAAAAATCTTTAGTATTCTAGTAGGAAATAGGTATTATTTAAAAATCACAATTTTAAAACATTTAATTTGGAGTAAAAACTATGAAAATTTCAACAAGAGGGCGTTATGCTTTAAGATTTATGATTGATTTAGCACAACACGATGCGAGCGGTTTTACTGCATTAAAAGATATTTCTGAGCGTCAAAACATCAGCATAAAATATTTGGAACAAATTACGGCTTTGCTTTCAAAATTTGGACTTTTGCAGAGCGTGCGAGGTCCACAAGGCGGATACAAACTTACAAAACCTTCAAGCGAATATACAGTTGGCGATATTTTGCGTATTACAGAAGGCGATTTAGCTCCAGTTTCTTGTCTTGCAGGTCCTGTAAATTCTTGTCCAAATCAAGAAGAATGTGCAACTTTAGAATTGTGGAAAGGTCTTGCTAAAGTTGTAAACGATTATTTAGATTCAGTTACATTGGAAGATTTAGTGCAAAAAAGTGCAGAACAAGCGGGCGCTGAATATTATATATAATAATTCATATAAAATCAGTAGGAAAATAGGAAAATACTTGACAAATAATTCTTAAATTTGTATTATTTACATAGTAAATCTATAGGAAATCAGATTTTTTGATAAAACAAAGTCTGATTTTTTAAACTTTAGCAAATCATAAATTATAAGGAGAACATTATGGCAGAAAAAATCGCAAAAAAAGTAACGGACTTAATTGGACACACTCCATTAATTGAACTTTCTAATATCGAAAAAAAGTATAACTTAAAAGCACGTCTTTTAGCAAAGTTGGAATATTTAAATCCAGCGGGAAGTGTAAAAGATAGAATTGCAAAAGCAATGGTTGATGATGCAATCGCTCAAGGAAAAGTAAATAAAGATACAGTTTTAATTGAACCAACTTCAGGAAATACAGGAATTGGTTTAGCGTCAGTTGCTGCAAGTTATGGATTAAAACTTATTTTGACCATGCCAGAAACAATGTCTGTTGAACGACGTTCACTTTTAAGAGCATATGGAGCGGAAATTGTTTTAACTGAAGGTGCAAGCGGAATGAAAGGTGCGGTTGATAAAGCAAATGAACTTGCTGCAAACACGCCAAACAGTTTTATTCCAGGTCAGTTTGACAATCCTGTAAATCCAAAAACGCATTATTTAACAACTGGTCCTGAAATCTGGGAAGACACCGACGGCAAAGTTGACATTTTCCTTGCTGGCGTGGGAACTGGCGGAACAATAACTGGCGTTGGAAAATATCTTAAAGAAAAAAATCCTTCAGTAAAAGTGATTGCGATTGAACCTGCAACAAGCCCATTGCTTTCTCAAGGAAAGGCTGGTCCTCATAAAATTCAAGGAATTGGTGCAAATTTTGTTCCAAAAACTTTAGACACAAAAATTTACGATAAAATTGCTCCAGTTCAGAATGAAGATGCATTTGCTTGGGGCAAAGAAATGGGAAAAGTAGAAGGAATTTTGGTTGGCATTAGTTCTGGAGCGGCACTTTGGGCAGCAGTTGAAGAAGCAAAGAAAGAAGAAAACGCTGGAAAAACAATAGTAGTTCTTTTCCCAGACACAGGTGACCGTTATCTTTCAACTCCATTATTTGCAAACTAAAATCATCGGTGGTTGAGCAAGGTTGTTGAGCAAAGTCGAAGCACTCGAAGCCACCGCTTTTTTAATTAAACCGCCAGTTTTCTCGTCATTGAGAAACCGACTGGCGAAACAATCTTTTGACACTTATGTTGAAATGACACAAAACTTAATGTAATCGCAAAGATTGCATCATCATATCTTCCATCTTTTTCATACATTCTTCTTGATCAAATTGCTTAGACATAAGTTCATATTTTTTAACATATTCGGCTTTAACTTCTGGATGCTCAATCCAATAATCAATTTTTTTAGCTAAATCTTGAGAATTTCCTTCTTTAAACAAAGATTTGTTATCTAAAGCAAAGGCTTTTGTGGCACTACGTTTGGCATTTGAAATTACCGGAACCAAACCGCAACAAATTGCTTCAATACAAGAAATTGCTTCAATTTCAATAAACGCACTGTGAACATATAAATCCGCTTGGTTAAGCATATCAACCAAATCAGAACGCGAATACAACTTAAAATCAGCATTAACATTTAAAGAAGCCGCAAGTTTTTTATATGTTTCTTCGAGAGGACCGCCGCCGGCAAATTTAATTTTAATTTGATTTTTGTGCTTAGAAAGCGAAACTGCTTTTATTAAAACATCTTGTGCTTTTTCGTGACTTAATCTGCCAGTTGAAGCAATAATAAAACCTTCGTGATTTTTAACTTCGTGACGATTTTTATAAATTTCATTTACGCCGTTAGAAATTACATAAGCATTTGTTTTGTGATGACAAGCTTTTTCAAAAGTTTTTCTAATAAATTCTGTTGGATAATGAACACAATCACAATATTTGTAAACGCTCGAATAAAAATTCTTGTAAATGAGGTGGCTAACCCAAAGATTATTTTGCAATCCTACGTGAACCGAAACATTTTCTGCTTGACAATGAAAACTTGCAGTAATTGGTTTGTCTAATTCTTGAGCAACTTTAATTGCCGCTCTTCCAACCATAAAAGGCATTTGAATGTGAACTAAATCTGAATCTTCTACGGCTTTATGAATAATATCAATGTCTGTTTTTGCAAGCGAAACTCCATTTCTTTCAATAATCGAATTTGCAAAACTTCCAAGATTTAAAGTTGGCAAAAGATATTGATTTTCTTTAGGAATTCCGGTTTTCTCAAAATTGTTTGAAATAACTTTAACTTCGTGTCCGCGTTTTATTAAAAAGTTTATTAAGTTTAAGGTTGCAATAGAAGTTCCGTTGTTTGCTTCTCCTAAAACGTCACAAGCGATAGTAATTTTCATAACTTTCTCCAAAATTTCAGTAAAATTTTTTAAATAACAGATTTATTATAATACAAAATTTAAATTTGTATATTTTTTTTGATGATTTTGATTGTGGATAAAGTGTCAGCGTTTTGGCGGTTATTGAGTCTATCGAAATGACTTTACTGCTAGGACTCTAAGTAACTCGCCAAGCACTTAGCACTTCGCGAGGACAATTATCATCATTTTAACTTCGTATTTTTCAAAATTATAAAAGTTAAATCATCAGTTTGTTTTTTATTTCCGCGGAAAGTTTCTATTGTTTTTGCAATGAATTTAGTTTGCTCGTTTGTAGTTTTTTCAGCACAAGTTTCAATCGCTTTCATAAAATTTTCTATTCCAAAATCTTGATTTTCGTCGTTTAAAGTGTCAATAATTCCGTCAGAATAAAGTATAATTTCATCATTTTTTTTGAGTTTTTCAAAAATCGAATTGTAAAAAACTGGAATTCCTTCAAGTCCAATCGCACCGACACTTTGCGGATTTTGTTTTAAGATTTCACATTTTTTAGTTTCGTGACGATAAATTATTGGCATTGGATGTCCTGCCGAAACAAGTTCTAATTCATCATCTTTTTTAAATCGCACAAGAATTCCTGTAAGATAATTTTGAATATTTCCTTTTTCAGAAATTACGCGATCATTTATATAATTCATTATTTCCCAAAGTTCTAAATCTTTATGTTCATAAAATTCTTGGTTGATGATATTTTTGACCAACATCGTAACAAGTCCAGAAGAAATTCCGTGTCCTGAAATGTCAAAAAGTCCAAATCCGTCGAGTTTAGTTCCAGTTTTATAAAAATCGTAAACGTCGCCAGAAACGCCAGCCATTGCTTTGTTGTAGCAAGAAATTTCTAAGTTTTTAATGTCGCTTAAATCTTGCTTAAAAAAACTTTGCTGAATTATTGCAGCAAGTTCAATTTCGTTTGCAAGCGTGGAATTTGTTTCTTTTAGATTTCGCTCGTAATTTTCAACAATGTAAGTAAAAATCAAAATCATAAAGAAAATTATGCATACAGAAAGTGAAACGTTTATAATTCTAAGTATAGTTTGAACTTGAAGCGTAACTGTTTCGTATCGCGGCTCAAGGTTTAAATTTTCCATTACAATAAAAGTAACGCTTGTGATTAAAGCAAATGGAATAAGAGTTTTAGTTCTGTCCTTAAAAACAAGAAATGGAATTAAGCCCATAAGAAGAATGAAAAAGTGAAAATTTGAAAAAGTTCCTAAAAAATAATCTGCAAGAATTTGATGTGGAATAACTTCTACTGCACAATGTGTGTAAAGAATTACGTATTTATCGGTTTTTGGAATTCTCGCTAAAATAACAGAAAATAAAAGAATGCTAAAAATATTGTAAATGACCATTGGAAAAACTTTTAGATAAATAAACACAAAAAAAATAAAAATATGATAACCTAAGGCACATGCTGTACAAAAAGTTGCAACAATTTTTGCTTTGTCTTCAACAATGGAATTATTTTTTTTCAAGAAATTTTCTAGAAAGTTAGCCATAAAAATTCTGTCTCAAAACTCCTTACAATATGTTATAAAATTTCTTGTATAAAATCAAATTTTTGTAAGAATCGCGGTGGTTGAGCAAAATCGAAACCTCAAATTTTGATTGAAGAATCTGTAAATAAAAAGATGGCTACACGGACGTTGATACGATATTGAATTTAAGAAAAATCTTCTATAAACTAAAATGCATTTTAAAATGTAAAAATTTATTTGCGAGGAAAAATATGGAAAAATTAAAAGTGCTGCTTGCAAAAGGTCGAATTTATGAATCAGTTTATGAACTTTTAAGTGATGTTGGAATTTCTCTTTATTTGCCAGACAGACAATATTTTCCAATTACAAATCAAGAAGATTTAGCATTTCAAGTTGTAAAGCCTCAAATTACAAGTGCTCTTCTTGCACAAAATAAAGCAGATGTTGGTTTTAGTGGCAAAGATTGGGTTTACGAAAATTCTGTTCAAGATGATGTTGTAGAAATTATGGATTTAGGTTTTGATCCAGTTCGCATTGTTGTTGCAATTCCAGAAACTGTTGATTATCAAAAACTTTTAAGCGAAAAAATTACAGTTGCCACAGAATATCAAAATTTAAGTCGTCAGTGGATTCAAAAAAATCAAGTAAACGGAACAATTTTTAGAACTTGGGGAACAAGCGAAGGTTTTGTTCAAGATACGCAAGATTCTTTAGCACAAGTTTTAATTGACAACACTTCTACAGGTTCTTCGCTCAAAGCAAATCGACTTAAAATTGTAGATACGATTATGGAATCTTCTACGCGAATGTACGCTTCAAAGGCTGCAATGGAAGATTTTGAAAAAAAACAGAAAATCCTTGAACTAAAAATGCTTTTTGAAACAGTTTTGGCTGCTCGTAGCAGAGTAATGCTTGAAATGAATGTTTCTCAAGAACAATTTGATGCTTTAATCAAAGGAATTCCAAGTATGAAAAGTCCAACAGTTTCGCCACTTTTTGGCGGAAACGGTTACGCAGTAAAAATTGCAGTTCAAAAAAGCGAAGTTCCAACTTTACTTCCAAAACTTCATTCACTTGGTGCAACAGATATTGTTGAATATGGACTCAGAAAAGTTCTGCTGTAAGTTGTCAAAAAATTTGTTATAAAAATCAGCGTAAAACTTGCCGAAAATTAAATAAAATGCAAGTTTCTGACAAATCTTGTAAAAGGCGTTATAATTTATAGATGGAAATTTGATTTGAGGACGTTTCTAAAAGTTCAAGATTTTTAGAAGTTCGCTTAAAAATTCCAAAAAGGAGTTTTATAATGGCTGATACGCAGCGAAACTTTAATCAAGAAATTATAAAGGCAGTTGAAGATAAAGAAAAATGGTATAACACTGTTCAACTTCCAAAAATTCAAGAAGATTATCGTTTGCATTTAAGTTGTGTCCGAAATCTTTTTGAAGCCTTGACTAAAGCGTCGCTAATTACGCCAGATCCTTATAAAGCCGATAAAAAAGTAACAGAAATTGTTTGTCCAGATTCATCAAATTTTTCTGATAACGAGCGTTCTTTAGTTTTAGGAATGCGTTTAAGCGATTATGAAAGTATGATCGATTATATTTGCAATTATATGCGTTTTACAACTGAACAACTTTCGCCAGAAGTAATTGCAAAACTTATAGAATTAAATGGATCGTTCGGTTGGGGAACTTCTGCAAACGACAATAAACCAAACACAAGAGCACTTTCTGCCGCAATTCTTCAGTTAAAGCAAGGCGCACATCAACTTGTTCTAAGTTTAATTCAAGATAGCACTTCAAAATCCGCAAAAGCGTTAAGAGAAATAAATGAAATCTTAAAAGATTTAGCTGATTTTCAAAAAGAACGTTATAAAGCTGAAATCCGCAAAAATATTTTTGATGCTCCTGATTTTGACAAAGGCAAAGCATATTCTTCAACAAATGCACTTTTTTCTGAAATCAAAAGACTTTTTCCGCGTTATATGAAAAATCGAAGTTTTAATGCTGATTTAGTAAACGCACTTGTTGCCGAAGAATTAAATTCAGATTCTCAAGAAAAAAAATTACAAGTTCTTAAAAAATTGACTTTTGAACAAGAAAGTTCTGCTAAAAAAACTCAAAAAATCGACACAAAAGAAATTCTTATGGACGTTGTTCGCGTAATGGGAACTTTAAATGAATCATATTTGCAGATTTTAGAAAAACTTTCTTCAAATCATAAAATTTTGCAAGATGAAAAAAAATCTTTAGGTTATAAAATTGCTCGCTTTTTTAGAAAAATGTTTGGAATTGCTGAGCCAGACGTGGAATATGAACTTATTATTGTTGACAAAAACAATGAATCTCAACGAAAAGAGAAACTTTTTTACAATCAATTTGTTAATAATTTGAATAAACGTATAAAATATTATGCATCTTTTACTGTAAAAAATAGTCCGGGCTTTAATAGAATTGCTTCTCAAGAAGAAAATTCGATTCTTGATTTTGTAAATCGGCAAATTACAGAAAATAATCATTTGTTTGCACAATTTACTGCTTTTGATGCTTACTTTAAAAAACACGTTCATCCAGAAAATCGTAGTAAAATTCGCGGAATTTTGATTGAACTTACTACAGTAAAAAATATTTTGATAAAAGTTCGTCAGTTGCGTGCAGAATATCTTGCGTACATTGAAGAACAAGAGCAAATGAAAAAATTAGGAATTTTTGATCAATAATGAAAATAATGAAAATGAATTTTAAAAAAAGTTTTGTTTTGGCAGTTTTATTTTTTGTTTTTACGAGTGGACTTTTTGCTTACAATTTTTCTGCTGATTCAGAAAATGGACCTTTTCCGCAAGAACAACGCAATATTGTAATTTACGACAATCTTACTAATTACGACTTAAATCCGCACACAGCATCTTTTACGTCTGAAGCACAAATTTTAACTGGTTTATATGAAGGTTTGTTTTCTTACGATCCTATAACTTTGGAAGCAATTCCGGCACTTTGCACTTCTTATAAAATTTCTCGCGACAAAAAACGCTGGACTTTTACTTTGCGAGAAAATGCAAAATTTAGCGACGGAAGTTCAATTACAGCACAAACAATTCGTGATTCTTGGATAGATTTGCTTGCAAACAAAAACGCACCTTTTGCTTCTATGCTTGATTTTATTTCTGGAGCAAAAGATTTTAGAAACGGAAAAGCGACTCCGCAAGACGTAAAAATTGAAGTTCGAGATGAACATACTTTGGTTGTTCGGCTTGATGAATGTGCAGCACATTTTCCAAAACTTTTGTGTCATCACGCATTTGCTGCCGTAAGTAAAAATCCAAATGTTTATTCTGGAGCATTTTATCTTGAATCTTATCAAAACAACACTTTAGTTATGCGAAAAAATTTTAATTATTGGGGCTCAAGCGGAGTTTTAATTCCGGGAGTTATTGTAGTTCAATCTGAAGATTATGATGAAAACGCGTACAATTTTAACGTGGGAAAAGCCGACTGGATTACTGGAAGTGCAAATGTTCAGAAAATCATCAACAAAAATTCTATTCAAGTAAGTGCCGCTTTTGGAACAACATATTTATTTTTTAAAATCAATAACGAACCTTGGGACAAAAAAGAAATTCGAAACGCTTTACTCGAAGCAATTCCTTACGAAACTTTGCGTTCAAAATATTCAGTTCCTGCAACAACTTTAGTTTATCCGCTGCCAGGTTATAATTCGGTTATTGGACTTGATGAATATGATGAAAAAGAAGCAATCGAAATGATGAAAATTGCTCGCGAAAAATATGGAATTCCGCAAGATGAACGTTTGTCTTTGGTTTTTGCTTGCACAAGCGACAGTTTTCAAAATGATTGGGCAGAAATTCTTAGAAGTGCTTGGGAACCTTTGGGCGTGGATTTAACAGTTCAAACAACAAGTGCGTATTTATATAATTCTTCAATTCCTAGTTGGAACGCAGATTTGTTTACTTATTCTTGGATTGGTGATTTTGCAGATCCGCTGGCTTTTCTTGAACTTTTTAGAAGCGACTCTTCGCTGAATGTTGCAAATTATAAAAATTCTGATTTTGATAATGCTTTACTTGAAGCGTCAAGATGCGATTCTGTTTTGGAACAATACAAATTTTTGGCAAAAGCGGAACAAAGTCTTTTAGATGACGGCATGATTATTCCGATTATGCATCCAGTTGAATTGCACATAATTGATTTGTCTCAAATTGGCGGTTGGTACACAAATGCTTTAGATATTCATCCGCTAAAATATCTTTACATAAAACATAAAATCTTAAAACTTCCAAATATGATTTAATGATTTTAAAAATCCGCAAAAATCAAAAAAATATAGAAATGCAAAAAAAAACGTGTTAATTTAAAAATATGATTGAAATGTACGTTTTAAATGAACTTGCGTCCTTTGCAAAATATGGAACGCTTACGGCTGTGGCGGAAAAACTTAATATTTCGCAGCCGGCACTTAGTCGTTCAATGAAAAAACTTGAAGATGATTTAGATGTAAAACTTTTTGAACGTACAAAAAACAAAATTGTGTTAAACGAAAACGGAAAAAATGCTGCCTTGCTTGCAAAAAAACTTGTTGATTCTGAACTTGAATTTGAAAAAAAAGTTCTTGAATATGAAATGAAGCATCGAGTTTTTAAGTTTGGATCAATCGCTCCAATGCCAATTAGTGAACTTACGCCAATTTTGTCGCAAGTTTTTATGGGAATGACAATAAAATCTGAACTTTTGGATAATTTAAAAGAGCTTTACAAAAAACTTGATTCTGGTGATTTTAAAATGATTGTTACGCATAAAATTCCTGAAAATTTAGAAAAATATTCTTATCAATCTTTGTTTAGAGAAAATTTGAGCGTTTTGCTTCCTAAAAATCATAAATTTGCTGGACGAAAAGAACTTTCGCTTAAAGAACTTACCGAAGAAAAATTTTTAATTCACAATAAAATTGGATTTTGGTACAAAACAACTAAAACTTTAATTCCACGAGTTGAGTTTTTTGATCAAAATGATTTGGATTCTTTGCGTGAACTTGTGGGACTTTCAAATATTCCGGCATTTGTTACAAATTATTCTGGTCGAACTTTTAAAGTTCCTGAAACTCGCGTAGAAATTCCGCTAACTGATCAAGACGTAAACGTAACATTTTATTGTGTTTGCCCAAAAAGAGCCGAAACTGATTTTTCAGCATTTTTTTCTCAAGTGAGAGGAATTTATGGAACGAATGCTTAAGTGCGGAAAACGGACACTTTCTTGCGAGAAAATTGGTGATTTACTTAGAAAAGTGGCAAGTTTTTGCGGAATAAATTTTTGCTTTATGAAGAAAATTGAAAATTGAGGCGAAAAATGACGAATCAAGAAAGAATCGAAACTGCGGCTAACTTAAAAGCAACTGGAAAATTCAACTGCACGCAATCAGTTTTAAAAGTTTTTGAAGACAAGATTCCAATTCAAGATGAAACTTTAATGCAATTAAGTTCTGGCTTTGCGGCTGGAATGGGCGGTTTGGAAAGTACGTGCGGGGCTTTAATTGGTGCGGTTATGATTGCAGGAATTCTAAAAGAAGGCAAGGGAACTGTAAAATATTCGCGAGAAATTGTCAAAAAGTTCAAAGAAAAATCTGGAGCAACAATTTGTAAAGATTTAAAAGGTTTGGAAACTGGCAAAGTTTTGTGCGAATGTCCGCAATGTGTTAGAAATGCAATTAGTTCGATGTTTGAAGTTTTGGAAAGTTAAATTTTGCTGATTTGATTGACAGTTTTTTTATTGATTTTGGCGGTTATACTGATTTTTGCAGTTGACCGCCATTTTTTATGCTAACGGCTAGTAGATTGCTTCACTTTGTTCGCAATGACGATAAAACTGTAATTCTTTTAATTAAGCAAAGTTTTTACTTTTGAAGAAAGCCCCTGATTGTTTTTAGTATCTTTTAGCGTTTATAGCGATATTCTTGTCGCTATCTTCTGCAAGAAAGCCTAGCCCCGATTGGAACACCGCCAACGGCGTTCTCTGCAAAAAGTGTCAAGTATTTTGTGAAAAGAAATTGATTACTTTTTTAATAAACAGTGGTTTCGACGTGGCTCAATCACCGCAATTTTTTGCAGAGAATGGAGCGAAAGCGGAAGTGTGCAAAGCGGGTTTTGTTTAGGGCTGACGGTTAGTACAAAAAGATAAAGAAACTGCAAAAGTGTCTCTTTGGTTTGCAATAAAAATAAATTGGTTTGAGCTTCGGTTTTGCAATGATGTGCTAAGTGTCAATTATAAAGATTCGCTCCAAAAACAGAAAAAAATATGTTTCTATTGACAGAAACACGCGCTTAGATTTATGATTCTATATATAGAAACATAGAGGTTAATATGAAACGAACAGATGCAATTTATAAAAGTCTTTCTAGCGAACGATACACGCCTTACTCTTTGGCACGAAAAATTGGAGCAAAAGTTATTTTGGAATCGGCAAGTTTTGCTAAGGGACGAGAACGTTATTCAATTTTGATGGCAGAAGAAGCATTTAAAATTATTCAAGATGAAGATGGCGTTGCTTTTTTAGTTGACGGAAAACGCATTACTTTTGATACGACGAATGTGGAAAGTTTGGATGCTTTAGGTCACAAAAAAGACGCTGATATTTTGGATGCACTTTTATACGTGGCAGAACAAAACGAGTCGCCGGCAACTGGAACTGAAGCTGAAATTCCAATTCCTGCGAGCGGACTTGGTTATTTAAGTTATGAATTTGCTTGTCGTTGCGATAACATAAAATTTTTTGAGCAAAAAGATGAACTTAAAATTCCTGAAAGTCTTTTTATTGCAGGTCATATTTACGTAGTTTTCGACCATTTTACCGAAACAATGCACATTTTTGGTTTGAATTACAACGAACATCAAATTGATTTGCAAGCGGCAGTTGATTCTCTTATCAAACGAATGAATGATATGGATTTTTCTTACGTGGAAGAGCCGCCAAAACATTTTGAATATAAAATCTTAACTGACCAAGACGAATCTAAACGCGAATATATTGAAAAAGTTGAAGCGTTAAAAAAACGCATTATCGCTGGAGATATAATTCAAGCGGTTCCGAGTCGTCGCGTGCAAATTGAATGTAATGCTAGTGCAATGGCAGTTTACGGAAAGCTTCGCAAAGTAAATCCTTCGCCTTATCTTTTTTACATTGATTTTGGTGATTTTCAGTTGACTGGCTCAAGTCCAGAAAGTTTAGTTCGAGTTCGTGGCGGAAAAGCGTCAATTCACCCAATCGCAGGCACAATTCATCGCGGAAAAAATGATGCTGAAGATGAAGAACTCAAAAAAACTTTGCTTTCAAATCCAAAAGAGCGGGCAGAACATCTTATGCTTGTAGATTTGGCTCGAAACGATTTAGGACGTGTTTGCAAAGAAGGAAGCGTTACAGTTCCGCAGTTTATGGAATGTGAACTTTATAGTCACGTAATTCACATTGTTTCAAATACAGAAGGAATTGTTCGTGATGGCGTAAAACCAATTCAAGTTTTAAGAGCAGCGTTTCCGGCGGGGACAGTTTCTGGTGCTCCAAAAATTAGTGCAATGCAGATTTTAAGCGGACTTGAAAAAACAAAACGTCGATTTTATGCGGGAGCAGTTGGTTATGTTCAGTGCAATGGCGATTTAGATTTTTGCATCACAATTCGAAGTGCATTAAAACAAGGAAATGTTTGGTCTTTGCAGGCAGGTGGCGGAATTGTTTACGATTCAAATCCCGAGCGAGAATTTACCGAAACTTGCGAAAAACTCGGTGCGTTAATAGATACGCTGACGAAGTAGGAGATAGAAAAATATGATTTTAGTTATTGATAATTACGACAGTTTTACGTTTAACGTAGTTCAAGCGTTTCAAGTTGCAACAAAAGAAGAAATTAAAGTTGTTCGTAACGATGAATTTAAACTTGATGATTTAATCGCAATGAAACCAAATTATCTTGTAGTTTCGCCAGGACCAGGAACTCCAAAAGACGCTGGAATTAGTGAAGAAGCAATTCGCTACTTTGCAGGAAAAATTCCAATTTTGGGAGTTTGTTTAGGTCATCAAGCGATTGCAGAAGCGTTTGGTGCAAAAATCGTGCAAGCAAAATTTATTAAACACGGAATTGTAGAAGATATTGACCTTGACGGCAAAGGAATTTTCCGCACAATTGGTAAAACTGGAAAATTTACGCGTTATCACTCGCTTGTTGTAGATGAGAAAACTCTTCCGCCAGAATTTGAAGTTACCGCTCGAGCAAAAGACGGCGATGTTATGGGAATTCGGCACAAAACTTATGCGATTGAAGGCATTCAGTTTCATCCAGAGTCAGTTGCATCAGAAAACTGTCAAAAACTCATTCAAGCATTTTTGAATTATCGCAGAGAAAATCTTCCGGTTGCTTCTTACTTAAATCAGCTTATCGACAAAAAAGATTTGAGCGAAGAACAAGCGGCATTTTTTATGGAAAATGTTGCTGATGGCACAATGGACGAACGCGTTATGGCTGCAATTTTGGTTGCAATGGCGGCAAAAGGTCCAGCAACTAGCGAAATGATTGGTTGTGCAAAGGCACTTTTAAAAGTAAAAACTCCGTTCCCAAGCACAAAGAAAGGTCTTGCAGAAATTGTAGGAACTGGCGGTGATTGCAAAGGAAGTTTTAATATTTCTTCACTTTCGGCAATTATTGCTGCAAGTTGTGGTCAGCCAATGGCAAAACATGGCAACAGAGCAGTTTCTTCAAAATCAGGAGCGGCGGACTTTTTTGAAAATCTTGGAATCAACATTATGGCAAGTCCAGAAAAAACGGCAAAACTTTTGGATAAAACCAACTTTGGCTTTTTGATGGCACCTGTTTATCATTCTGCAATGCGATTTGCGGCTCCAGTTCGTAAAGTTTTAGGAATCAAAACAATTATGAATATTTTAGGTCCACTTTTAAATCCTGCAAATGCTGAATACGAAGTTTTGGGCGTTTATTCTGCTTCACTTTTAAAAGATTATGCTCGAGCAGCAAAAGGTTTAGGAGCAAAACGTGTTATGGTAATTTGTTCCGATGACGGTTACGACGAAATCTCTCCTTGTGCAATCACTCACGTTTTCCAAATTGACGAAAATGGCAACGAATATCAGTACGTAATAAATCCCGAAAAATTTGGAATTACTGACGCTTCGGAAGATGAACTTGTGGGCGGAACTGGTGCAGAAAATGCTGAACTTGCAAAAGAAATCTTAAACGGTGGCGGAAGAAAAACTATCCGATACGCAGTTGGCTTAAACACAGCGGCAATTTTGTACATTACGGGACACGCTCGCACGCTAAAAGACGGCTACAAGATGGCACTTGACGCAATCGATTCTGGAAAAGCACTCGCAAAACTGAACGAAATTGTAGAAGTTAGCAAAAGTTCGTGATTTTTGTAATAAGATTTCATTAGCCACGACAAAACTGCAAGTTTTTTTAGTAAACTGTCAGTTACGAGAGAATAGTGGTTTCGACCTTGCTCAACCACCGCGTGCTTTTTTCAAGAAAACATAGCCCCGACTGTAGCATTCTCGACATCCTTGTCGATTCCAAGAATTTTCTCTTCGTGAAAATTCTCAAAGTCTTCTGTGCTTTCTGCCGACATCCTTGTCGGCAGCTTTTTCAAGAAAAACCTAGTCCCTGACTGTAAGGGCAGACAAGGCGTTCTTGCGAAAGCAAGAATGAAGCGAAGCGTAAGTGCGAAAGGCGGGAAATGTTTAGGTCGAGTTCTTAGCACAAAGAATATTCGCTGAGTAAAAAAAAGTACGCTCCAAATAAAGATTCGTTACAAAATTGCCAAATTCTTGCAGTAAAACGCCCACTTTTCTCAACAAAACCGGCATTTTCTTCAGTAAAGTTTCAGCCTTATTAAAAAAACATCACTTTTCTTAGTAAATTTTTAGTTTCCGCGACAAACTTCCAGTTCTCGCAAGAAAGTTTCTGTTTCATCATCAAACAGCCAATTCTTTTAGTAAACCGCCAGTTCTTATGACAAACCGCCAAAATCGAATCATAAATAAAAATTTATTAAATAAAATTTCCATTATTTTAAAAGTCGTGATATCATATGTTTATAACTGATAGTAACGCTATCACAATGAGGCTGTAAAAAGGAGGATATCTCAATGGGGAAAAATTATGTTATAGCGCTTGATCAGGGAACAACTTCGTCCCGAGCAATCGTTTATGACAAAGATGCAAGGCCCATAGGATCAAAACAGAGGGAATTTAAACAATATTATCCGCATCCGGGTTGGGTTGAACATAATGCTGAAGAACTTTTTAAGTGCCAACTTGGCGTTTTAGAAAGCGTGATTGTTGAAAATTCTGTTAAATATGATGAAATTGCGGCGATTGGAATTACAAATCAAAGAGAAACGGTTGTTCTTTGGGACAAAAATACTGGCGAACCTGTTTACAATGCGATTGTTTGGCAATGCAGACGAACTGCCGATTATTGCAAAGAATTAACTGCGAATGGTTATGATGAAATTATCCGTGAAAAAACTGGTCTTCTTATTGACGCTTATTTTTCTGGCACAAAAATCAAATGGATTTTAGATAATGTTCCTGGAGTTCGTGAACGTGCTGAGCGTGGCGAAATTTTGGCTGGAACGATTGACACTTGGCTTATTTGGAAACTTTCTGGCGGGCGTTGCCATGTTACTGATGTTACAAATGCTAGCCGAACAATGCTTTACAACATTTATCTTTTGGATTGGGACGATGAACTTTTAAAGCTTTTGAATATTCCGCGTTGTATTTTGCCGGAAGTTAAAGATTCTAGTTGTATTTATTGCGAAACTGATTCTGATGTTTGCGGATTTACTGTTCCGATTGCTTCGGCGATTGGTGATCAGCAGGCGGCTTTGTTTGGGCAAGGTTGCTTTAACAAAGGAGATGCAAAAAATACTTACGGAACTGGCTGTTTTATGCTAATGAACACAGGAAGCAAACCTGTTGTTTCTAAAAAATTGCTCACAACTATTGCTTTAGGAATAAATGGCGATATTCAGTACGCTCTTGAAGGAAGCGTTTTTATTGGCGGAGCGGTTATTAAATGGCTTCGCGATGAACTTGAACTGATTTCTTCGGCTCCAGAAGTTGACCGACTTGCAGAAAGTGTGCCTAACGCTAACGGCGCGTATCTTGTGCCGGCTTTTGTTGGTTTAGGAACTCCTTATTGGGATATGTACGCACGCGGAACAATTGTAGGTTTAACTCGTGGCGTTAAGAAAGCACATATTTGTCGTGCTGCCATTGAAGGAATTGCTTTTGAAGTAAAAGATGTTTTGGAAACTATGGTCAGCGATTCTGGAACTCAAATAAACGTTTTGAATGTTGACGGCGGTGCTTGCGTGAGCAATGTTATGTTGCAGTTTCAGGCGGATATTTTGAACACAAATGTCTGTCGTCCAAAAGATGTAGAAACAACTGCACTTGGAGCAGCGTATTTGGCTGGACTTGCAACTGGATTTTGGAAAGATAAAAACGAAATCCTTGCCCGCAGAATTACTGACCGAGTTTTTGAACCGCAAATGTCTCAAGAAAGACGAGAATGTTTGTATTCAGGTTGGAAAAAAGCAGTAGAAAGAGCAAAAAATTGGGCAAAAGATGATTGTTAAAAAAATCGTCACCCTGAACTTGTTTCAGGGTCTGTCAATAAAAAAAAATTCAACATTACAGATTCTGAAACAAGTTCGGAATGACACAATCAAAAAATCATCAAATCTAAATTAAAAAAATTTAATCAAAAAAAGGAGAATATATGACTTACGACGTTGCAATAATTGGAGCTGGAATAATTGG
>CAZLXK010000021.1:9029-19119 GCA_964563305.1 uncultured Treponema sp. | reverse complement strand
TTTAAGTTAAAAACGCGACTTTGCACTTTTGTTTCTAAATCAATGTACATAAACTTTACATTTGACGTGTTTCTTGAACTCATTACGTAAAGTCTTGAGCCTCTTAACCAAACAGTTTCTGTTAAATCAAATTCGATTGGCTCTTCTATAAAAAGTGTTGCTTCTCCACCGTATTGAGTTGGATCTATTTCTAAAATATAAAACCAATCTTTATTAGAATCAGGAAGAATTGCATAGAATTTATTTTTATAGTAAACGCCAGTATAAAAAAATGGTGTGTATTCTTGATTATCTACTAAAGTGCTTGGCATTTTAAAGATTTTTTCGTTTTCTAAATTATTTTCATCTAAAATATAAAATTCATATAAACTTTTTTTCCGGTAATCACCCGAAAGATTTCTTTCACAAAAGATTTTTCCATCATAAGCACCTTCAACATGATAACTCATTTCTCTATAATCATTATTAACGTCAATTTCATTTTGAAATTTCTTCTCTAAGCGATAGGTATCATTATTTGCTACATCAATTTTGTTAATATAACTATATGCTTTTACTGCATACGCTAAATAAAAATTTCCATTTTCGTCTGCAATGGGTTGTGTTATAGCACCAATGGAATCATTATAAATATAAAGTTTGTTTTGATTTACGCTTCCATCTTCAGAATTAAAAACTGCCATTCTATAAACGCTTAGCTCTTGTTCTCTGTCGTAACCAAAATCTACAAGTAAGCCATATTTTCCGCTCGAACTATAATTTGCCATATAAGAACCATAACAGTCAGTTTGATATTGCGTAACTGTGTTTTTTCCTGCTTGTATAAAACTTTGGATTCCGCTTTTTGATGATGCAAAATACTTTTTTGGATTTTCTCCTAATTCTACACATCGCCAAATAACAGAACCTTCTGAATCTGCAAAATAAACCCAATCATATAAATCGTTTGTTTGCGTGTCGATTACAACAAAAATATCGCCGAGCCGACTTTGCCTATAAGAATCGCCTTTTATTCCAAACAAATATGAATACTTAAAAACTGGCATTGTAATTACGATTGGTTCTGAACAATAAGCAATATCTTTTATTGAAGTTTTTTGAACAACAGATTTTGTTTCGCCATTGTCAATGTATATAAGAGAACAAGAACTTAAACTAAAAATCGCTAAGCAAAGGAAAATTAATTTTTTCATAAAATTTTTCCTTGCATTATTTATTTTGATACGAAATTAAGAGAATTGATTTTTGCGAATTTGCTAAATCTGCTGGAGAAACCAAAAGTGCAAAATCTCCCCATGACAAATCATATTTTGAATCTATATCATACCATGCTCGCCAAACTAATTGAGAACAATAAAATTTGTCGGTTTTCCATTTTGCCAAAAAATTACGATTATATGCTTTACCCAAATTAGAATCTGCATTTGAAACTGCTTTAGCACGTTCTTGTTCATTTGGTTCATTATATGTTTTTACAATTTTTCTAAATAAGCACCATGTTTTTTTTACACCTTGAACTTTAAAAATGCTTACTTTATTTGCAGAACCGTCAGAATTTCCTGCCCAATATCCAATTGGTTCATATTGAACGCCATCGGTTTTCCCTGTCCATTGTGCCGATTTTGATTGTGGGCTTGATGTAATTGTGGCTTTTGCTAAGCCATTGGTTTTCCATTCATCTTGAAATGTTTCATAATACATCATAGAAGCGTGTCCAATATAACTTGAACTAGAACTGCTAGAAGAATCTTTGCAAACAAGAAAGTTTCCTTTTTGATAATTATTCTTAAAATTTTCAACTGATGAAGAAACTAAACAATCTGAAATAATTTCGTTTGAAGTTGCAACAGCTCTTGTATTGGAATTTTGTTTTGTAAGTTTAGACAACTGTTTTTCATAAATTTCTAAAAATTTTTCTGTGTCATAAGATTTTATTGCTCGCGAACCAGAAGAACTTTCTAAACTTGCATAAAATGCTTCATTTTCTAAATTAACCATTTCTGCTAAATCAGGATCTGCTATAAATTTTTGTGTTAATTCTTCTATATATTCTGATTTCCAATCTTTTACAAATATTTCCTTTTCTTCATCTGAAAAATCTGCAAAATTTATTTTATTTCCTTCTTCATCTTCAATTTCCATTGAATAAAAAATATTAGGATAATCTTGTGAATCTACTGAACGCGAAAAAATCTTGTCTATCGAAGTGATTTTTGAAATATAAGATTCTGCGATTGAATTTGGAAAAACATCATTATTTTCTGCAGTTTTTACATTAAATCCATTCTGACATGAAACAAATGCAATAATTACAAACATAAATGCTATAAAATTTAACTTTTTCATAATTCGCTCTTTGTGTTTATTTATTTTGATTCTAATATAGAATTTCTAACTTTACAAATTGTTTTTTTGTTTTAATATTTTGCTATATGTGATGACAGAGAACTCTTGCTCAGAAGATTTAAATCGCACATAATTTATTTATGTATTATTTTCTTGCGGCACTTGCTTTAATTGTTTTAATAATCTTGTTGAATTTTTACATTAAATATAAAAATCGGCTTGAAAACGAAAAAAAACAAAAACTTAAAGCAAAAAATCGGCAATCTTTGGCAAAAGAAAAAGGTTTGCTTGTAAATTGCCCGCTTTGTAATAGCGTTTTGCTTCCTGGCGAAGATTTGTTTACAAAAGTTTACCGTCCAATGACAGTTCACGATCAACTTTGCACGATTGACGGTTGCCCACATTGTTTTCCCATTCCAGAACCTGGCGTAAAAAGAGAATGTCCAGTTTGCCACAAAGAAGTTCCAGTAAAGAATGGTCACTTAATCGCTAGACTTTTCAACAAAACTCAAGGCAAAAAACACGTAATTGTAACTGGCTGTACTGAATGTAGCAAAGGTGTTAAGTAAAATTTGCTCAAAAAAAATCCTAAAAAAAAATCAAAAATTTAATTTGTATGGTGCCAAAAGAATTTTTAATTGTTCTTTGTTTTCAACGTCAAATACTTCAAAGATATTTTGCATTTCTTTTTTTATTACAGATTCGCTTATAAAAATTTTTTCAGCAATTTGTTTGTAAGATAAATTATTATAAATACAATCAACAAGACATTTCGTTTGTCTTTCAGTCAAGTTAAAACTTGATAAATCTAAAATGCTTCCTGGCAAAAGATCTGAAATTTTCTTTTGAAAACTAGAGTTCTTTTCCTTTAATAATAGAAACGAAAATTTCTTAAATATAAGAAAATAAATGTAAATAAAAGCGGATGTCATAAAAATGCTTACAGCAAATGCAAAAATAAATCTGTCTATTCCGAAGGAAATCAGAGATGTTAACAATAAAATCCAAAGCAAATAAATAGAAATAAATTTTAACTTTGTTTTTGTATTGTAAAAATTGTTATAGAATAAAATCAAATTTATTAAGAAAAAGTGGAACATTCCTAAAAGGTCGTAGCCGGTTAGTACACTGTAAATGCTTTGTGTGATAAGTACAATTAAAGAAATTAAAGTTTTTTTTGAAGAAAAAACAAAAACTAAACACAGTAAAGCACAAATTCCATTGATAATGGGTGTCATTATGTTTGCAAAAGGAATTATTGATTGTGAAAAGTTCGCTCCGTATATTAAATTTAAAATTGTTCCCACTGATAATGCAATAAAACCACCACTTCCGAATAAAATTGTTGGATATATTTCTAAAAATTTCTTCTTCATAAAAATCCTCTAAAAGTATTATCATATTTTTTATAACCTTTTGTAAGTCTTACCTTTTGATTATTAAAAAAATTCACTGTTTTGATTTGCTGATTAACTTTCTATTTTTAAAGAACTAAGGTTCTTTTTTAAGAACTATAGTTCTTTCGCTAAAAACTAGATTTACAACTGAAAATTCCTCTGTTATGTTAAAAATGGTTGGAATTTTGTCTGAAAATACGAGCAAAACTATATCAAATTTAAATTATATTTTTGGAGATTTTTATGAAGAAATTTTTTTATTCGATTTTAGTTTTAAAAACAATTTTACTTTTTATTTCTTGTAATTTATCAGAAAAAAACGAAATTCCTTATTCACAAATATTTCAAGAAAATCCACTGACAATAAGTTGGCAACAAAATGAAACTTCTGATGATATAAAAAGTTTTCAGGCAAATGTTTCGATTTATTCAATAAATAATAGAACTGATACGTCATCGGTTTTACAAACAAAATATAGAATGTCTTTGAGTACAATAAACGGAACTCAATATAATCGTTTAGATTTTTCTCCAGAATTTAGCGGAGGGAAAGCTCGTTCTGTTGTAAGCGATAATTCTCAAGTAATATTATTTGATACATCTTCCAATGAAATAGAATACAAAATATCAATGCAAGAAAATATTTCTCCAGACATTGCGTTTTTAGGAATGGAAAGTGCAGTTTCAAAAATCAATCTTGATTTAATAAAATCAGAATCTCAAAGACTTTCGCTAGATTTGGTTGAAGATTCAAAAAAGATTTTAACGTTAGATATTCCAAGTTCATATTTTTTTGACAATTCTTTAGAAAAGAGAATTTCTACTCGAGTGGCATTTGATGTTGAGCAAGAAGTTTTGCAACAAATAGAAGTTGTAACGCTTAGAGAAGATGGAACAAAAATCACAACAACATCTTATCCAATGTATCAAGAAAAAAATGGTGTTCCAATAAAAATTGGTTTAGTTACAGTTTTAAACTCTCAAGCCTCAGAAATTTTACCAGGATTTGAAGATGCCCAATATTTTGACTCTATAGATGACATTCCAGAAATGAGTGATGAAGAATATGAGCGGATTCTAGAATCTGGTGAATTTGAAGAAGTTGAAAATATGACATTTGGAAATCCAGCTGATTTAAGTTATGAAGAAATAATTCTTGAAGTTTATAATGATATAGAAATCAACACAGTGGACGAAAGTGCATTTAGAATTTTGCTAGATAGTAGCGGAGAAGATTTATGAAAAGATTATTTGTGATTTTGCTAGCAACGGTTTTAATGTGTTTAAGTTTTATAAGTTGTGATGATGAGTGGGATGAATTTGGGGTAAAAACGGTAGATGGTTATATATATCTTTCTCTAGCAGACGAAAATTTTAAACTTTATTGGAAAGATAATCACGGAATGAAAGAATTTTATCGCGTAAAGGAAGTTTCGTCTGAAGAATTAAAAGAACTACAAGAAAATTATCCAAAAGAATCTTTTTTCAAAGAAAAAAAGGATAATGAAGATTTTTATAAATTTCATTTTTCAACAACGGTTCCCGTAAGAAGAAATTATTCAATACCTATAGAACTTGAATTACAAGAAAAAATATATTTAGGCAATATTGAAATTTCATATTTCAAAAATAAGGGAGACATTGTTCCTTTTTATTTATCAACCGAAAATAATGAAATTTTAGAAGGAGTTTTTATTTATGAATTTTACAGAAGTTTTTAGAAGTACCAATTCAAAACACAAAATTTTAATAGTTGTATTTTTTATAATGCACGTTATGTTTGGATTTTCAGAAGAACTTAATCCTTCAAGTATGGAAGAAGTTTCAAGGGTTAGCTTTGAATATAAAGATATTCACGGTTATGTCTACTTTGAAGGCTTTGACTTTGAAGGTTATCGTTCAGAATGTGACGGAATAGAACCAATGCTTTCTAAAACGCTAGAATTGTTGGAATATTATTACGGAAATAATGGAATTATTGGTAAAAATCAACCATTTGTATTTGTAGGACATAGTCAAGGTGGCTTGCGAGCATTGGCAATGAGTACATATTTAAGACAGAAAAATCCGCAACTTTATAAGCAATTAAAAGGAGTAATAACACTTTCTGGGATAGATAAAGGCTTAAAACTTTTAGAAGGTAATGGAAATGTTTTTAGAACAAATTTGTATAATGATGTAAAAATTCTAACAAATGGCTTTTGCGGAATTTTAAAAGTGTGTGATTTAAATATTTTTGCGAATAATTTATTTTTAGATTTGTATGAAATAACAAAAACGGATATTAATAAAAAAGCATGGATTTTAGCAACATACATTTTAGGCGATTGGTGGAATGTTACAAAAGGATTTGGATATCCAATTATGTATAATGCAAAGTGGGATGAATATGCACAAGTTCGAGATATGGTACCGCAAAGTGATTTTATAAAAAAGTATGTATTAGAAGAAAAATCAATCTATAAGCAGCATAAATCCAAAACTGAGCGATATTTAGGAGTTGATTGGCGAAAAGGTTTTTTTGGAATTAAGTATCCAGTTTTTGTGTGGAAAAATAAGCCAATAATCATAAAAACACAAGAAGTGAATATGAAAGTAGATAAAAATCTTGAAATGACATTTTTAGCGGGGACAAATTCAAACACACTTTCGCTTGCACCTGAAAATATAAAAAAGACAGTAAGAACACTTGTAAATATAGCAGAAATCGGTTTTAGAACGGGAGAATACTTGCACTATGCAAAATGTTGCTCTCTTGTAGGTTTACTAACAGGAAGTCCAGTGGCAGCGGTTGATTGTCACAAAGCGGTTTCTTGGTGTGGAAGCTTAAATTATCAAATAGGCGAACTTATAGGAGAACAAACTCACGATGGTTTAGTGGCACTTTCAAGCCAGCAATTACCAACAAAAAGTTTAGTTGGGACAGGCTACGACACAACAGTCTTAAACAAAACGATCAAGAAAGAATATCCAAATCACAATCACACAAGTATTGCTGAAGAAGGCACAGATTCTAAAACTTTTACAGAAAACAAGGTAAAGGATTTACTTGGAAAATGATATGGAAAAAAAATTAACAATTTTATTTTTTAGTTTACTGACATTTATATTTTTTTCATGTTCATTTTTTGAAAAAGACGAAAACATAAATGTCCGAGTTTCAATTCAATCTAGTAATAATGAAACTTATGAAGTCCGAGTTTTTGTAGAAGGTTTAGACGGACAAATTATTACTGGTGCATCAGTTATTATCATAAATAACAATAATCAAATAACGCATATTCCTTTTAATACGAGCGAATGGTGTTATTTTACAGAAGTAAATATTATAAATGATGAAATTTATAAACTGCATGTAGATTCAGTTCTTTTAGAAAATCCTTTAAAAATAGAAATTCCTTGCTCTCCATTGAAAAACAAACCAATTATTACATCTATACAAGATTCTTCTGGCACATCTGTATTTTTAGGAAATAATCCAAGTAGTTCAAAAGATATTCAAATTGTATGGGATTCTTGTGGTGATGATGTTGTATATTATTTAACAATAAAAAATGCATTTTCTACCGTTTATTTATCATCTACAGAGCAAAATCAATTAATAATTCCTGCAGAAAGTTTAGAGTCTGGAATAAATTATTACACTACTGTTCAAGCACAAAAAATTAATGGAGATCCAATGTTTAAAACTTACAGTTATTATTTTGTTTCAGTTACTGAAAGTTCACAAGTGGGGTTTTTAGTTGAATAAATTTTTTTATATTTTGATTTTTATAGCAGAATTTTTTTATATATCGTGTACAAATATAAATATTTCTAATGAACAAAATCAGAATTTTAAAATAACAAGTCCACAAAAAAATTGGACATTTTATACAGATGTTCCAGTTATATTTTCAACGAATCTAAAGAATTCTGAAATTACTTGGTATTCATCTTTAGATGGTTTTATTGGAAAAGGAAATAATATTTCAGTTGTTCTTTCAGAAGGAAATCATATTATTACTGCAAAAATTTCAAACAAAGAAGAAAATATAAAAATTTCTGTTATATCAAACAAATTAAGAAATGATTCTATTTTTACATACCGCATAAATAAATTGAATCAGAATTTATATGTTCAAGAGGGGATTTATAACTCTTTAATTTATTCTCTTGGTGGAAGTGCAAAACAATTTGGATTTTTAAATGTTAGTAGAAATGTGTCAAATAATTGTAATCAGAATAATTTACAATCAAATTTTATTCAAAGAGACTTTTCTATAAAATCTTCTGTGGCATCATTGAAAATTTGTGAAAGTATAAATAAAAATCGTTCAGTTGTTGCTCAATCACAAACTTCAAAAAATTTCTATGTAATAAATACAGAAAATCAACTTTCAGAACCTCATATTGTAAATGCAGAAATATTTGCAACTGGTGATTTTTTTACAATTTGGAAACCAACTGACACAGAATTGGATGAAAATTTAATAAACCAATTAATCTCTAATTTTGAGAATATCATTTTTCCGCGTACACAAAATATTTTTGGTACTTGGGCTGATATTGACGATGATGGAAAAATTGCGATTCTTTTGTGTCCTTCTATAAATCAAGAAAAAGTCGCCATTGGATATTTTAATTCAGCAGATTTATTTACAAATAATCAAGATTCTTCAAGTGAATCATATAATCCTTATAGTAATGAAATGGATATTGTATATCTTGCAGTTCCAAAAAGTTTTCCATCTGGAAGTTACGGAATAAATTCTATTTCTGCAACTCTAGCACATGAATTTACGCATGCAATAACTTTTAATCAAAAAACATTTCGACATTTATTAAAAGGAAATAAAAATCGAAAGCAAGAAGAACTTTTTTTAGATGAAGGCTTGAGTCATTTAAGTGAAAATCTTTGTGGATTTAGTGTTTCTGGTGGAAATATTGCTTTTTTATCACAATTTTTTAAAGATACGGGTTCTATATCATTTTGTAAGGAAAACCTTTATGGACAATTTGATAGTATAGGAAAACGTGGAGCAATGGTTTTATTTTTGTCTTGGATTTATAGAAAAAGTCAAAACGGAAATGTATTTTTACAAAAAATTCTTTCTTCAGATAATTTTGGTTGGGATTGTATAGGAGAAGCGTATGGAATTTCAACAGGTAGCTTATTTAAACTTTTTGTAGAAGATATTGCTATTGCTTATCAAAATAATTTGCCGTTTACTTCTGAACTTGATTCTATTACAGGTGAACCTTTGTATTTTTTTTGTAATATGGGCGATTTTACATTTGGTGATAATGTGTATTCAATCAAATTTCCAACAACATATAATTCAAACGAAAAACTTGATGTGCTTCCATATTCTTTTCGACTTCTAAATCAGTTTAATTTTGAAAACATTCCACTAGAAACAAATTGTACATTTATATCAGATTCTGTTTTTGTAGGACTTTTTTATTAAAAATAACGGAGACGAATTATGAAAAAGTTATTTGTGATTTTGCTCGCAACTGTTTTGATGTGTCTAATTTTTAAAAGTTGCATTTTTGATGATGATGTTATTGGAAAAGTTAATATAGAATCTTACATATTGATTCCAAAAGAATATAATATTTTATATTCTTATGAGGAAGATAGTCATAATGATTATTCAGATTTTTTTAAATTTAATGGATATTATAATTCTAGTTTTAAAAATAAAGTTGAAAATAATAACAATGAGTATAAATTATTTTGTGGATTATCAGACCTTTATTATATAAATCAAAAAACACAAAAAAAATTTAGAGATGCTATTGAATTTGAAATAACAGGAATTATAAACGGAAAAGAAATTTCTGAAATTGTGAACTTTGATGTAGAAATTCCTAACCTAAAGTTAGGGTTTAATTGTTGTGAATTTCAAATCCCAACCTCAAACTTTGGAAATATAGATTTATTATACAAATATTACTTTGAGCGATATTCTAAAGATGTAAATATTAAAATAGATAGTGACTTTTATATACTAATTCCAGAAGAACATAATATTTCCGCTCCTTTTGAAGAAAAAACAGATAAAGATTATGCTTATTTTTTAGCACATACTGGATATTATGGTTCTATTTTTAAAAGCAAAGTTGAAAACAATAACAATGAATATAAATTATTTTATAGTTTACCAAAACATTATTACGGAATAGAAAGAAGAAAATTTAAAGAAGATATTGAATTTGAAATAACAGGAATTATAAATGGAGAGAAAACTTCTGAGATTGTGAATTTTGTTATAGAAATTCCTTATTTAGAGTCAGGGCGTAGTTGTTGTGAATTTAGAATTCGAACCAAAAAATTTGGAATTATAAATTTATTATATCTA
>CAZLXK010000021.1:0-8929 GCA_964563305.1 uncultured Treponema sp. | reverse complement strand
GAAGTTTCAAGCGAGGGTGGAACACGGGTTATGTTTAGTGCGAACTCTTAGCACAAAAAAAATCTCGTTGACTTTAAGAAAAACTTGCTCCAAAAAATATAAAAATCAAAAAAATATAATATGGTTACATCTTTAAGAATAAAATTAAAGCAATGTTATAAAAAAAATTGACAGAAAACTTTCTCTCAAACTACAATATTTTAAAACTAAAAAATTGGAGTGTCCTTATGAAAAAAAATATTATTGCTTATTTTATTATTGTTGTTTCGTTATTATCTTTTTCTTGCAAAGATTCAACTACAAATAACGATTATCTTGTGAGTTCTCGAGAAATTTCTTTTGAAGATGAAACAGAGAATTTACGGGAAGAATTAATTTTTTATACAATGGCAGAAAATTATAAACTAAGCGAAGAAGCTATAGAAAATGATATATCTTCTTTTTTAGCATTACAAATGACGAATACCAACTTAGATTTATCAAGGACTATAAGTATAACAAAAGAGAACTATGATATTACTAAAGTAAAAGGTTTTAAAAGAAATCTATCTACAAAGCATTTATCAAGAGCGGTTGATACTACAGATGAAGTAAATTTTTCAATATACAATATCTATAATAAAGAAACAGAATCTAAAGAACTTGCTATAACTTCTGATGATGAAAGACTTGGTTCGTTATTGTGTGTTTTGGCTAATATAGATTATGTTGATAGTGTAGAAGAAGATCCTATTATGGAAATGTTTTTAGAAAGATTGGATTATTATGTTGAAGAAGTGAATAATGAGCTAGAAACAATAACAGAAGATGATTTTGAATCTTTTAAAAAAAAATATGGAATAACAGAAGATGATATTGCTCAAGCAAAATTGGAATATGAAAATTCTCAAATGGCAAGAAAGTTTTGGGGATATGACTCTTGGAGTACTTGGACAGTAAATGATATTAATTTAAATAATTTAAGTGAAAAAACTAAATGGGATCAAGGATATCCTTATAATTCAGCAATAAAAGTAATGGAAGGAGCTTTATATTATACAGGTTGTGGATCAACCGCTGTAGCACAAATTATGGCATATCATAGTTGGCCAAATTCTTATACAAGAAGTGATTTAGAAACTTTAAAGAATAAATGGACTTTAGCATCTAGTTGGGATGGAAATTATGATTGGAATGCTATGACAACAAGTCCTTATGCAAATAATCTTTCTACACTTGGAAAAATATGTGTTGGAGCTTTAATGTATGATGTTTCTAAAGGATGTAAGTCAGATTATGGATTGGATGGAACTTCTTCTAATATGAGTAATAGAATTAGTTATTTAAGAAGTATTGGTTATAGTTGTGATAATTCTAAAAATTACTCTTATAATGCTATTTCTGATTCCTTAAGAAAAGATAGTCCAGTAATGATAAGAGGTGGTGGTCATGCTTGGATTATAGATGGTTCTTTAGAATTAATAAGAACAAGAAATTATTATGTGTTTTGGATTCCTTTTAAGAGTAAAGAATATCAAAATTATGTTCATTGTAATTATGGATGGTCAGGTTCTTGCGATGATGGGACAACTTATACTTACAAAGGTGAAGGTTATTACAAAAGTGGCATTTTTGAAACTTCAAATGGGAATCTTAGTGATAATCTTGTAATTTGTACAAATATAAAACCAAATAAATAAGGAATAATTATGAAAAATATTTCTTTTTTATGTATGGTTACAGTAATGCCATTATTATTTTTTTCATGTAAAGATAAATATGAAATGCCTCATACTCCTGGCGTCTATGTTGATAAAGAATCGTTAAATAATTCTGAAACCTTATGGAATAATAGTGATATAAAAAATTATTCTTATACATATACATTAAAATCATATCCTCCATTTGATGTTGTAGCAGATGTTACTGTAACAGACGGCGAAGTTTCTTTCATTCTAAAAGAATATAATGAAAAAATAGGCGAAGATATAACAGATAATGATAAAATTCATTTTGAAAATTCAATAGATAGCAAAGAAAATCTTAAAATAGAAAATATTTATATTTGTATTAATGATTCTATTGAATTTGCTTTTGATTCTTATAATCAAAAAAAAGATTGTTATTATGCAAATTTTACATTTAATTTTATCGCTGAAGCCCCTTTTATTTCTTATTGCAAAAGAGAAATTATGATAATGCTCGAGGATTTAGATGGCAATTCTGGTTATAAGGAAATCAAAATAGAAAATTTTGAAATACAATAAGTTTTTAATATCTATAATTATCTGCAACTTTGTGATATCAAAAATATATGCAGATAAAAATAAGTTATATTTTTCTACATATATTGGTATAGGAATTCAAAATACTAGAATTTGTGAAAGATTAGATACAAAATACAGTTCTTTAAGTAAACTTTATTGGGATTCTCCTATAAATATATTTTTTACTTTTAAAGAAAATATTGCAATATCAAATTTCATAACAAATATTCAATTTGATTTTCTTGCCCCGAATAAATTTGGTAGCATAAGTGATTATGATTATTATTCTCTAGGACAAGTTTCTCAATATTCTAAACATTCAAATCATACAGATAATGATTTTTCATTTTATTTTGATTTTGGATATCTTCTTAAAATTTCAAACTTAAGCATTATTCCTTCAATTTGTGGAAAATATCAATTTAGAAAAAATTCTGCTTGGGATGGATATTTACAAGTGCAAGAAACTGGATTTACTTGGACAGAAGAAGAAAATAAACAAAATGTTGTTGGAAATGTCATAAGTTATGAACAAGAAATATTTATTCCTTTTTTTAGTATTCAAACAAAATATAAATTAAATGAAGAATTTTCTATTTTAGGTACATTAAAATATAGTCCTTATTTTTTTGCAAATTGCACAGATTGTCATCATATAAGAAATATAGAGTTTTTTGATAAAATAAAAGGTAAAATTTATTTTGGTTTTGATTTATATATTCAATATAAAAGATTTGGAGTAATTCTTACTTATGAATATTTAAATAGCTCTTCAAAATCAAAAACATATTCTAGCAATGTAGGAATAAATGATTCAAGTAAAGAATATAATGCTAACTATATTCCAGGAATATCTTCTAATATTTTTGCTATAGGTTTTTACTGCAAGTTTTAATATTCAAAATCCTTGTGAATTTAGAATTCGAACCAAAAAATTTGGAATTATAAATTTATTATATCTATATTATTTGCATTAATTATCTAGGAATTATAAAAAAGTAGGTAAAAATCTTTCGTTGCCATTTTTGATAAGAACAAATTCAAACACTCTTTCGGCTTGCAATGACGTGTTGACTGATACTTTTATATAGAATTTAGCCCCGTATGGAACCCCGAAGTTGCCACTTGCTTTAAACAAGTAGTAATGAACGTTAGTGTATTCGCAACGAAGTTTCAAGCGAGGGTGGAACACGGGTTATGTTTAGTGCGAACTCTTAGCACAGAGAATTTTCGCTGACTTTAAGAAAAACTTGCTCCAAATAACGAGATAAGTGACAAAAAACTAATCATTTAGTAATGTGTGGTTTCGAGAGCCTCAATCACCTGTAAAAAAAATCTGAAAAAATCAAAAAAAATCCTAAAGTAAAAAAATCATTCTCCGAAAACTAAAGTGTAGGGTGGAAAAAGCCCGGGGGATAACAAATTTCATTCCAGAAGTTTGTTTATAACTCTAAATCAAACTTAATAGGAGATACATTATGGTTATCAATCACAACATGAGTGCGATGTTTGCTCAAAGAGCTGGCGGAATCACTGAATTGAACACCCAGAAAGATATGGAAAAACTTTCTTCTGGTATGAAAATTAACCGTGCGGGCGATGATGCTTCAGGACTTGCTGTTTCTGAAAAGATGCGTTCTCAAATTCGCGGTTTAAATCAAGCATCTACAAATGCTAAAAACGGAATTTCATTTATTCAAACAACTGAAGGTTATTTGCAAGAAACAACTGACATTATTCAGCGTATTCGTGAACTTGCAATTCAATCTTCAAACGGAATTTACACAGATGAAGACCGAATGATGATTCAAGTTGAAGTTTCTTCTTTGATTGCAGAAGTTGATCGTATTGCTTCTACTGCACAATTCAACGGAATGAATATGCTTACTGGCCGTTTTGCTCGCCCAACTGGCGAAAACAATGTTACCGCTTCTATGTGGCTTCACATTGGTGCAAATATGGATCAGAGAACTCAAGTTTACATTGGAACTATGAGTGCTGCAGCTTTAGGACTTCGAAATGTTGGAAATGAAGAAATTATGACTCTTGAAAGTCCAGATGAAGCTAATCGTGCGATTGGAACTTTGGACGAAGCACTTAAAAAGATTAACAAGCAACGTGCTGATCTTGGTGCTTACCAGAATCGTCTTGAAATGACAGTAAAAGGTCTTGATATTGGTGCAGAAAACTTGCAGGCTTCTGAAAGTCGTATTCGCGATACTGATATGGCTAAAGAAGTGGTTGAACTTACTAAAAATCAAGTTCTTAATCAAGCTGGAACTGCAATGCTTGCTCAAGCAAATCAAAGTTCACAAAACGTACTTTCTTTACTTCAGTAGTTTTAACTGATACTTAGCACTTATGTCGTCATTCTAGGCAAAGCCAAAGAATCTACTGACAGTTAGCACAAATAAATCCTTAGTTTGCATTAGATTTTGTCTTTTGCGAATTAAGGATTTTTTTTTGTAGCGTGTTTTGCTTTTTTAGCGGAACTTTTTTTGTGCTAAGGACTCGCCTTAAAACATAACCGCCCTTTCGTGCTTTCGCTATTCGTTTCATTCTAAAACGTGTCCGTTTTAGAACGCTTCGCGGCACTACACGGCGGGCTAAGTTGTTTTAATTTTTGCAAGTACCGCAGGTTGCCCATTCTCGTAATCGACACGATGTCGATAAAAATCAAATTTAGTTGAAAAAATCACTTAAAATCCTAAGAAAATATAACAAAAATGTAAAATAATTGGAGATTTTGGAGAAAATTTTATATAATTGAAGTTATCACCTAAGAATGCCGATAATAACAAGGAGTTTTTTTTGTCTTTTTAGAAAATTTTTTGTTATATTTTTTTTAGCTTAAAAAATCACCTAAAAAGCCAAATTTTATTTGTTATCTGTAAAATTTTCAGAGGTATATTATGAGTAGAAAAAGTTTTTTAAAAAAAAGTGTTTTCTTGCTTGCTTTTTTTAGCGTTTTAGCAGTTTTTTCAGTTTCGTGCCAATTTGGTTTAGGAAATGCAGTTGACACTCAAGCTCCAACAATTACAATTACTTATCCGCCAGTTTCAGCGGTAATTCGCGACACATTTACGCTTTATGGAACTTGGACCGACGATAAAGGCGTTACTTCTGTAAAAGTTAATGTAATTAACACAGCAACCAAAGAAAATGTTTTACAAGATGCAAAAGCTCAAATTGATTCAACAAATAAAACTTGGCAAATAAATTTAAACTCTTACGATTCATCAAAATCTTCATATTATAACGGCTGGCAATTTGCTGACGGAACTTATCAAGTAAGCGTTATTGCAAGCGACGCTTCTTCTCACAGTTCGAGCGAAGTTAGCAGAACTTTTGATATTGATAACACAGCACCAGTTTTTATTATTTCAAATCCGGGCGTTGTAAAAGATTCCACAAGTGCGGCTTCGGCTTATGGTTCAATTTTTACAGTTGACGGAACAATCGCTGACGATCATTCAATCAGTTCAATGGACGTAATTATTTATAATTCTCAAGGAACTATTGTTTCAAAAGAAACTTATAATGGCGAAGAAATTTCTGCTTTCCACGAAGATGATATTCAAACTGCTGGCGGAACTTCCGTTACAATCGCTCAATATGGTTCAAGCGACAATCGATATTCACTTTTATATAATCAAGATGAAGGAACAGAATATTTTACTTGTTCAATAAAATTAACAGACAATGCTCAAATTTACCAAAATCCTACAAATGCTAGTCGAAGTGCTGCTCAAGAAAAATCAGAAAAAACTGGAAACTCAACATATACTCTTTATCTTTACGATGATGTTTACACAAGTTTGATGAGCACAAAAAAAGGTTTAGGTTTAAGTGCAACAGATTTAAAAAATATCATAAATAAAACTTATTCTGGCGACAGTTCTAAAAAATCAAGTGCAGAAGAGGAACTTTTAAAAGCAGAAATTAACACGCAAAGTCAAAATGATTCAACAAATTTGTATTTTTCTTTGAATCCAAAAGCAAATCCAAGTTATCAAGTAAATGGTTTTGTTTATGATTTTGATGAAAGCGGAACTTTGTCTCAAGCGTCTAGCGGAAACACACTTTCTGTAACTGTAAGTCAAGGTTTGGACGGAACAAAAATTGATCTTGACGGTTCTTCTGATTCAAATTCAACTGTAAAAGTTTGGTTTAAAGAATATGAAACTCGCCCTTCAACTTCATCTGCAAATTATACGCAAAAAACTGTTCTCGCTGAACTTTCTACTTTAGCAACTAATGTTTTATCGGCAGAAAACGAAGAAAAATCTTTTGTGGAATATAAAAATGCTACGAGCGAAAATCCTACAACTGAATTTGATTCTTGGAAACTGATTTATGATTACGCACAAAATTCTTTAGGCGGAGAATCTTCTGTTTCTTCAAAAACATTTTCTGTAACGTTACCAACAAATTCTATAAAACTTGGAAAATATTATATTATTGCAGTAACTGGAAGCGACGTTGATGGCGTTTCGTTCTTGCAGGATTCAGTTTACGGTTTTGAAGGAAACGAAGCGGGAGTTGCTCCAACTTTACAATTTACTTCTCCAACAAACGCTTCTTTAGTAAAATCTTCGGATTTTGTATTTAGCGGAACTGCAAAACTTGAAAGCGGTTCACTTTACATTGCAGAACTTAAAGCGACTCTTACAGTTACCGACCAAAGCGACAACAGCGTAATTGGAACTTATGTTCAAGATCTTACGCGAGAAAGTTCAAATGCTTTACTTACCCCAAATTCTTCTAGCACTTCGCAATCTACAGAAATTTTCTCTTGGCAAAATGGAAATTGGACATTTAATCCTTCAAAACTTCCAGATTATGACAAAATAAAGGCTACGGAAAGTTCAGGAAAATCTTATGTTTACACGCTTGAACTTTACGGAAAATCTTCTTCTGGACACAACGCAAATCTTTCTTCTTACGTTCAAATTGATTCAACCTTGCCAATCGTAAGTTTAAATTCAATTACGCCAACAGTTGATGGAAGCGAATACAACGAAAGCGAAAATGTTTACGTAAACGGAACAATCACTGTAAAAGGAACAATCGAAGAATCAAATCTTAGCAATGTTTCAATGCAAGTTTATGTGGACGGAAATTTAGTTTCGATTTTTGATGATGGAAATGGCGGCACAACTGACACTTTAAATCTTGGAAAAGTTTATTCTTTTACGCAAAATCTTGACACAACAAAACTTTCTGACGGAAAATCTCTCGACATAAGACTTACTGCAACAGATTTAGTTGGAAATTCGGCGACATATTCTTCTTTTAGTGCAAGCGATTCTTCTTACAAAAAACTTGCAATTCTTCAAGAAACTGATCGACCAATCATCACACTTGGAAACTCTAGCAATACAGACGGAAATGGCGAAACTGTTGATTTTGTAACGGATTCTTCAAAAATCAGCGAGTCAAATGGAAATCTTTTTGGAACAACAACAAATAATAAACTTACTGCAACAATTTCTGATGATGACACAATCGCACTTGTTGAAGTTTATGTTTATGATTCAAACGGAAATCTTCTTGACGACGATAAAGTTTACGATGCTTACGGAGCAAATCCTTTTACAGCCAAACCAAAAAAGTCATCTTACAATCTTACATATTATTTGCCAGCAACAGAAGGAACTTATAAAATTTGCATAAATGCTTACGATTATGATTCAGAAAGTTCAACAAATGCAAACGGAAAAGGCACAACTGGAACTTATTTTATTGCAGTTTCAAAAGGTGCACCAACTATAAATCTTGATAGCGTAAACAAATATCAAACTTCAACGCCAAGTTTTAGCGGAAACGTAAGTAGTTCAAATGCTCTTTTAAGTGCAGTTTTTATTGATCCAGACACAGAAACTGAACTTGAAACTCAGCCAGCAAACGTAAATATTTCTTTTGATTCTAGTGCAAAAACTTGGAATGCTTCGCTTAAAGAAAATCAAAGTCTTTCTGACGGAACTTACAAAATCTTATTTAAGGCAGCAAATCCTTACGAGCAAAGTGGAACTGCAAGTGCAAGTTTTACAGTTGATAAAGAAAATCCAACGCTTTCAATTACAAATTATGGTTCAAATTCTGTTGAAGGCGGATTATCTTCTAGTGCGGATTTTTATGTAATTCCTTCAAACAATTATACAATAAAAGGTACAGTTTCTGATAATTTGAGCGGAATCGATAGCGTTTATTTTTATATTGGTGATTTTTCTTCAAAACCAACTTTAAATAACGCAAACGGATGGACTGCCGCTTCTTTAGGAACTGGAACTTGGACAGCATCTTTAACAAGCGACGCTTTAAGCGAACTTTCAAATGCTAACGGTTCAACTTCTTATACTTTCCACGTTCTTGCTTTAGATTCTGCCGGAAACTTAAGCGACTGCCAAGATTTTATAAAAATTTATCCTGATTCGCTTGAGCCTTCAACGACTATAAAATCAACAAATCTTTACGCAAGCGACGGCACGTCTATTTCAAGCGACGCTGATTTAACTGACGGCGAAACTTATTACGCAAAAGATTCATTTACTTTAAGTGGCGAAATCACAGAAAAATCACTTAGTTCAGTAAAAATTGACGGAGTCGACATTACGTCAAAAGTTTCTAACAACGCTTGGACTTACACGCCGAATGTTTCTTACGACGGAACTTTTACTTAC